>JBIIGV010000054.1:0-19007 GCA_044236265.1 Oligoflexales bacterium | reverse complement strand
AAGGTTTTGTTATTCAGGGTGGATGTCCAGTCGGTAACGGTACAGGTGGTCCTGGTTACACAATTAAAGCCGAGTTCAATCCGCGTCCTCATGAGCCGGGCGTTATTTCAATGGCTCGGACTCAGGACCCTGACTCTGCTGGTAGCCAGTTTTTCCTTTGCCTGGAAAAAGTTCCTTATCTTGATAATCAGTACACCGTCTTTGGTAAGGCAGCTGATTCCAGCAGCGTTGATGTCATCAGGTCCATTGGCGCAGTGAAGACCGGACCTATGGATCGTCCAGTTGATACAGTCACAATCAATAAAGCTACGGTTGTTGAGTCATCCTTGTGATTCGTGGTGTCCTCTACATGGTTGTCGCGAGCTTACTGTTCGCTGCCATGGGGGCGTTCATTTACCAGGTGAAAATTTGGGACTCCGAGGCATCCGCGCTGACTGCTTCTTTCATGCGAGTCGCAGTCAATCTGGCCTTTGTTCTTGTCGTGTCCTTTGTGCGTTATGGTGCAGCTGACGGAGTTCGTCATCTTTTTGGCGATATGCGATGGTCCCTTTGGGCGAGAGGATTTTTCGGGACTCTCTCAGTTATGGGGCTTTTCTCTGCGATTCACATGATCGGTCTCGGAGAAGCCTCATTTTTACATGCGTTCAACGCCGTTTGGATTGCGGCGTTGTCTCCCATCGTTCTTCGACAGCCGAACACCCGCCTAGGATGGTTGGCCGTGTTTATGGGGCTCGTTGGACTTTATTTACTTTATAAACCTTCTTTTTCAGGGGGTGATGAGCTTGTCGGTCGCTCGGTTGCTCTTGCTTCGGGTGCGTTTGCGGGTTCCGCATACATGATGATCTCGCGAGCCGGTCGTTCGAATCCACCGTTGACGGTCGTCTTTTATTTCTGCCTGGTTGCTACGATCATGCATGGCGTATGGTTTGCGCTTGATGGTTTTGTATGGCCCTCAGATACTAGGTCTTGGTTTATGCTCATCGCCGCTGGATTATTCGCTTCGGTTGCGCAATTATTTATGACCCAAGCTTACCAGCTGGCACCTGCAGCTTTGGTCGGTGCGGCAAGTTATACAACACCAGTGTTTAATCTGCTCGTGGGCGCTCTTTTCTTTGCAACAATTCCTGACAAGGACGCATTGATTGGATCAACAATTATTTTGTTTTCGGGGGTCGCTTTGCCATTTCTTCGTGAACGCTCCCGAAAGCCGTCAAACGGAATGGGCATAGCGGGGGTTGTGGAAAAGTGACAAATGATAGTCATACCTTCTCTGAATTGGACTCCGTATTTATGCGTCGCGCTATTGGTCTGGCGAAAAAAGCGGCAGAATTGGGCGAGGTGCCTGTCGGAGCCGTGATCACTTTGAACGATGTCGTAGTCAGCGAAGGTTGGAATCTTCGTGAAACCAATCGAAGTGCTCTTGAGCATGCAGAGATCATGGCAATCAAGGAAGCCTCCGTAAAAACAAATGCTTGGCGTCTAAGTCAGATGAAGCTTTATGTAACCCTTGAGCCTTGTTTGATGTGTGCGGGCGCAATTTATCAAGCCAGAATTCCTCTAGTTATTTACGGAGCCGATGATCCGAAGGCAGGTGCCTGTGGAAGTCTTTATAAAATCCATGAAGATACTCGCCTCAATCACCGGTTTTTGGTAAAACGGGGTCTTCTAGCGGAAGAGTGCGGTGAGTTGCTAAAAGCGTTCTTTCGTTTGCGTCGCCAAAACCCGCCGGTATCGCCGGGCGAGGAGTGATCGACGTAAATCTCATCCCTAGGGAGAGATGGCCGAGTGGTTGAAGGCGCCAGACTCGAAATCTGGTATAGTGTAACAGCTATCGAGGGTTCGAATCCCTCTCTCTCCGTTTCCCGCCTGCGTTATTTGAATATCTCCTCAAACTATCGATATCGACACCTGTCTCGATTCTTGTAGCTGTCTAATTGCTTTACGCTTGCTTAAGGTCTCGACACCTTGAAGTCATACTCGCGAGCGTAAACCACCGTAATCTATGGATAATAAAGCTAGGTGGGTTTGGCTAGAAAGTTGCACCCGGGTCTTTCGGTTCATTGCGCTAGGAGCAAGCGCCATTTCCCGAATTTCTCACTGGAGGCAGCAGATGGTATCGACAAAGAACCTGGTTTTGATGTGTTTAGGGATGGGCTTCATATCGTGTTCGATTCACTCGAATGACAGCATGCAAAACCCTAATCGATCCAATATGTCTTCGATTACCATGCTTATTCCGGATCAAATAAAGCCGTATGTAGCGGACGGACGGCTGGATGCTTATAACCTCGCGATCGTTCCAGGTGCCTGTGACGACGGTGTCGTTGGCAAGTCGATCATGAAAGTCGCCCAAAAAATTGATATTTCGTCCGGCAAGTTATCTGACGAAAAGCTCGTTCGAGGATGCGCCTACACGTTGACGATGTCTCTCGGAAAATCTGATAAAGAAGGCTCAAAGTTAGAGAAAATTTATTTGACCAATGATCAAGACGGCAAGCGCACAGAAATCTCTGCCGCTCAAACCAAGTTTGACAAAATCAAAATCAGTGCTTTGCTTTATGTGACTGCTGAGGGCAAATCGGACCTCAAGATTGAAGGTCAGCAAATTGAAGTTTCATCTCCGGAGTATTCAGATGTTGATATCGGCGTTGATATCGGCGAACAGGCTGGAGATTTTAGCTGGCAGTCTGTTTTAAAAGTCGTCAATGTCGCTAACGTCGGTTGGAGCGGAGATGATCTTGGTAGTCCCTTCTATCGTGACATCATGAGCCATTCTCAGCGGAAACTTGAAAACCAAGGCGCTACTACCAACGCGCATGAAACTCAGCACTTCTTGAACAATGCAGTTCGTGAGGCGACCAGAGGTGTAAAAGACAATGTTATTTATGTGGGCAATGGCAAAGCTGGTTTAATTTTGGAGCCAGCCATGAAGCCAAGCGAGGCTCGGGCTTACGTACCAGCAGAGTTGAAAAAGGTTAGCCGTTACGAAACCTACATGGTGAAGCAGATTGATAACTACTGGTCTAATGAGGCGCTCTACATTTTTGATGAGTGGAGCGGTTATCGTGCAGATCTTCGCGTGGCAATTGAAATGATCAAAGCAGGAAAAGGAAGCGCTATTGGTAACGAGATCTGTATCGGAGACGGAGCGGCTGAGTTTCTGCACTTTGGTTCCTCAGTTGTTGCTGCGCTGAAGGTCAAGGAACCTGCGTATCTAACTAACATGCAATTTAAAGCAGCCTACGCTCTTTTGGCTGAGGAAAGTGTTAAGTACATTAAGCTAGGTGCCGGAGACCGTAGAATTGATTGCGACGCCGTAAAATTGTTGAATCATTTTGTCTCTTCTCCTGAAGCTGCAAAAAATCGAGAAGTTATTCGTGAGTGGATGGGACAAGTTTGGACGAAGAGAGTCTTGGGATTCTAAAAACTGTCAGATATTAGGACGCGCAAGCCCCGGGGCCAAAATGCCCGGGGCTTTTTCATAGAGGTCCAAATTGATAAAAAATTTGACCGAAAAAATAGTCCTTAGTCATTGTCGCATCGATTCGATGCCATAAACTCTCAGGAAGTCCTGAATTTCGTTGCGCCTCAAGTCAATGAGCTCAGTCACGACCTGGACTTTATCGGAACCTATTCCGGAAAAGGACATGCTACCCCTCGAGATAATTCCGATGATCTGATTGCTGTAAAGTGAAAAAGCTGGACCTCCACTGTCTCCTTCGGCGCTAGCAACCTCGGTCATTGGTTCTGTGATTGGTGTTTTGACATCGTAGATGGCCGATATCTTGATGAAGCCGGGATCTCTCGGGCGATCGCCCCTCCAAGTAACAAGTCCCTCGTGTTTGCCGTCAAATTCTTTTCCGTTGTGCCGATCGGAGGGACGCACAGAGTCGGTCACTGGAGTTCGACTTCCGAGCCAGAACTTGCCAGTTATTTTCAGGATCGTTTTGCCGTAACCAACGAGGGCCATTTCCTCCACACTTTCATTTGAAGTGGCTGAACTAATCTCGCTTGTCGGCATATTAACTTTGTCCTCAAACCATATGAGACCGATGTCGAAAGCGTTCGGGATTTTTTTGTCACACCTATAAAGTGGGTGAATCACATGGCTCGTGACGATGAAATCCTCCCAACGCTCCTTTTCGGCATAGACGAAACGGTCTCCTTTGCAAAGGCAGTGTCCAGCTGTCAATGCGAGGTTCGGTTTGATGAAGGTCATCGTGCAGTCAGAACGCTGAGTGTAGATGCCATTAGGCTCTCGTTCAAAGATCTTTAATTTTCTAACGGATGGCCTTTGATCTTCGGAGATTTCTGTTCCACCAATGACTTTTACTTGTGCTGTATTCTGATTGATAGTTTTGCAGGATATGATGGTTTTGAGGACGGCCAGGCAAGCGTAACCAATCAAGAGGCGTTGAAGCAGGTATGTCATGCTTTCGCTATCTCCGTATGTAAAACTATAGCTGAGGCTCTACGACCTTTTGACCCGGGCGAACCGGCGCGCCTTGGACGTGTTTGCCGATATTTCCAATTCGACGAAGTCCCAAGTGGGACATGACCATATCAGGTGTAAATCCCAAGTCCAACTTGTGCGACATCGCAAAGTGCCTTAGTTGCTCGGCATTCAATTGAGGAATGTCCGCCGCCTGCCCTAACTCGTAAATTGCAAATTTGAGTCCATGCCTTGTGATTCCAAGCTGAACAGTTCTGGCATCTGCACCCTTGAATGACATAAATAAAGGACTGGACGTCTGCAAGATGGTCCTGGTGCGGTTGTCATTTTTCAGCGCCTCGCGATAGATGCGCATAGCTTCTGTCGTTGCTGACTCGAGTCCTATGGTTCGGGCGCGGTCACCAGAGATGGTGAGACGAGCAGCCTCACCAGCCGAGAAAAAGTTCTGCCAGGTCAGAGAGACAATTTCGGATGCCTTCAAGCCCTCGTGTGCTATCAGCAAAATGAGGGCGACATCTCGCGAGGCTTTCAGCTGACTTTCCCCTGTTCGGGCTATCTCAATCATTAATCTGAGTTTTTCGGGGGCAATCGTGCGGGCAGAGTGATACTCATGCGCCGGGACTGGTGCCTGGTCAAGAGGGTTTTGATGCAAGTCACCTGTTTCCTCTAACCATCGAAAGAACATACGCACTGCAATCACAGATCTACGAATGCTACTGTGTTTTGAGCCGCGATCGAGTTGCCAATTTTTGAATTCCTCTAAGGTCCTCAGACCGATGTCACCGCTGTTGATGTTGAATTCTTCAGTAAATTTAAGGAAGTTTGCCATATCGCGCGTGTAGCTGTCGATGGTCGCGGACTGTTTGCCCCGCTGCGCCATGGCGTCTCGGAATCCTGATATTTTATGAGAGTCAACGGTTAGCATCTTAAGGTTTCTGCAAACTTTGAAATTAATGTGGTACTATGAGCTTCGACTATGTCTAAGTTACCATCCTGTAGGGGGCTGTGGGAACATGTTTTTCAGTGTTGGCACGCAGTATATGGTACCAATCTTTCTATCAAATCTAATCATTCTGTCTGCTTTTGCATGTACATGCTTCGCCGGGGGGGTACAAGCATCTCCTTCCCACGCCTCGAAAAAGTCTTTGGCCACAGTTCAAGCGCTAATTGTTGATGTCAACGGTGAGCGACGCCAAGTTGCACCCAAAGATCAATTGACCATGGTCGATGGTGACCTGTTTGTATTAGTTGGTGCAGTTGCCGCCTCGCCAGACCAGGGTTTTACGATCGATCTAATTGGATATGAGGATCTGAAGCCGAGCGCAAACAGTGATCAAGGAAAGCTGATCGATAGTGCTGAAGTGATCAACGGCGGTGTGCGCTCCAAGGACGGTACCCGTGTGCACCGCATAAAAATTCGCGGAAACAACGCTCAAACAGTGGAAATACCCATGTTCATTGTTGATCCTCAGTTGCTTTTTTTTGATGTTGAAATCAACGGCAAGAAGATCCGTTTGGCAGATAAACAGCGTCTGAGTCTCGCTCCAGCTGACCAAATCAAGGTTTTAGAGATTGGAACCAATGTTAGGGGTAATGAAAATATTAAGCATGACCTCGTCACGAAAAGCAGAGCAGACGGCACCCCTCGTAAGGAAATAAGATTTTCCAGAGGAAGTAAAATTTTTGCGAGGATTCCCATTGACTGGAAGGGGTCATGAAATACCCATTCGTTGATAGAAGGCGGATGCTTGAGATTTTCGGGATCCTGGCTATTACGTCGGCTTTAATTGCAATTAGCAGACTTGAGACGCGTTTATATAACCTGAGTGAGACGATTGCCCGCGATTTTTCGATGCTGGCTTCGATTCTGTATTATGGAATTATCAATTTAAATATTTTTCTGGCTATTCTTCTCAGTCTTCTGGTGATTCGTAATATTGCCAAGCTGTTAGTTGATCGGCGGCGCGGAGTTTTCGGGAGTCGTTTAAGGACTAAGCTTGTCGGTGTATTTATAGTTTTTTCCCTTGTGCCGACGGTTCTGGTTTTTTATGTAAGCACGAGGTTTATCACCAAAAGCTTCGATGAGTGGTTTGGCGGCCGGGTTAAAGAGACAACGCAGCAAACCCGTGATGCTGGGGCGCAAATCTATCTTCAGGATCAGCGAAGACTTGAGAGTGTTGCAAAACTGGCGGCGTCACGCGTAAAAGCAAATCTCTCGATAAATGAGGAGATGATGCCCGGTCATCCGGTGGCATACGAATTGTCTGGCTTTGAACTGGAGCACGGTATCCAGTCTCTTCGAATATACGATTCATCTGGACGGATGTTGAATCGAGACTCGGTTCTTTCTGGCCAGCGTGATGAAACAGCCGACGCGAGAGCTATGCTCACGGAGATGATTTCTCGGTTTGGCACGAAGCCGTACCTTGTCAGTGCCTCGACTGTTTCAGTTGAAAATGGCAAAGACGTCATCCGCGCCGCTGTTCCTGTTCGTAACGATCGCGGCCATCTCCGGGCGATGATCACCATTGAGGAGAGATTTGATGTGCCCGTGTTGGCAAATATTCAAACTATTCTGGACGGATTGTCAGCTTTAAAGCCTGGTGCCCAGTTGGTTAGGGTCAGTTACCTAATTCTCGTTACTGTTATGACCTTATTGATCGTCTTTGCAGCTGTGTGGTTTGGGTTTTACGTGGCGCGAGGTATTACGGGTCCTTTGCAAGTACTGGCGGAGGCAACTAAGGAAGTTGCCTTGGGTAACTACACAATTAACCTTAAGAACTTCACAGAGGACGAGACGGGGCAGCTGACAGAGGCCTTCAATTCCATGACCATGGACTTGTCGCGTCATAAAAGTGACGTAGAAACTGCGCAGGCGCGACTGGAAGATTCAAACCGCGAGCTTGATCGGCGTCGCAGATACATGGAAGTCGTGTTCGAAAATATTGTATCTGGCGTCATTGCAGTGGATGCCAAGGGAGTTGTAACGGCGTTCAATGACTCGGCGATGAGTATGCTTGGCCTTCAGATAGTTCAACCTGTTGGTCGCAAAATTGTTGAGGTCTTAGGTTTACAGCTTTACGAGCGCTTATGGGATGGAATCTCAGATATCGAAAAGCCGTCTGCCCGTGAAGTTGACCTTCGCGACTTTGGATTGGATGCAACTATTTTTGTTGCTGCGAGTCATATCGAAACACCTGGCGGCGACTTTCAAGGGACTGTTATGGTCATTGACGACGCTACGGACAGAATTCGTATTCAACGCGCAACGGCTTGGCGTGAGGTTGCGAAGCGCATCGCTCATGAAATCAAAAATCCTATAACCCCTATTCGATTGTCGGCGGAAAGGCTGTTGAGACGATTCTCCGATCGTTTTGAGGGTGATGATCAGGATGTGTTTAAAAAGTGTGTTGAGTCAATTCTGGTCCAGGTCGATACATTAAGGGGCTTGGTGAACGAATTTAGTAAGTTTTCCAGACTGCCAGCCATCCAGCCTCGCCCGTCTTCGCTTAATAGCATCGTCCAGTCAGCTTTGGATGTTTTCCGGCACGGCTATCCCCAGGTTTCCTTTTCGGAGTCCTATGCCGATTTGCGGGACGTTGACCTTGATCCGGATCAGTTTAATCGCGTGGTCGTCAATTTGCTGACGAATGCTGTTGATGCCGTGCTCATCAATCAGCGCCCGGGGTTGATCTCGATTTCAACAATATTTGATGAGAGTATTGCTGCCCAGGTATTGGAGATTGGCGACAACGGTTCCGGAGTTCCTGAGGAAATCCGAGACCGGATTTTTGAGCCGTACGTTTCAACAAAAGAGGGCGGCACCGGCCTGGGCTTAGCTATGGTCAGTCAAATTGTTAGTGACCATGGCGGCTACGTTAGGCTTGTCAAAAGTGACGCAAATGGGACATTGTTTAGGATTGAATTACCGGTGCGGGGGAAAGCAAAAGCATGACATCGCAGACGAAAAAAATGCGTGCTCTTATCATTGACGACGAAAAAAGCATTGGCGAAAGCCTGGTGGGCGTCATCGAAGATGAGGGTTGGCAGGCTTCGGCTGTACTGAATGGATCCAGGGGACTTGTTGAATGTAAATTGAATCCTCCGGACCTCGTCTTTCTAGATATCTGGATGCCCCAGATGGATGGGATCACGGTACTTCAGCAGATAAAAGACATGAATCCAGATATCCCGGTGGTCATTATGAGTGGGCACGCGACCATTGAGACCGCCGTAAAAGCGACTCGTCTGGGAGCGTTTGAGGTTCTCGAAAAGCCTCTTGAGCTGCAGCGAATTCTTGCTTTGCTTGGGCAAGCGCGGATTATTGCCGAGAAGGCGGGTGAGGGTCCGGGAGAATCTAATGTTCAAGATTTAATTGGCACATCGCCCAATACTATGTCTTTACGAAAGCAGATTGCTGCTGTTGGGCCTAAGAATGCTTCGGTTTTGATCGTCGGCGAAAACGGTGCTGGCAAAGAGGTTGTTGCGCGTCTTATTCACAATTTAAGTCCGCGTGCAAATAAACCTTTTGTGGCTATAAATTGTGCGGCGATACCTGAAGAGTTAATTGAAGCTGAATTATTTGGTCATGTTAAAGGTGCGTTCACAAATGCAGTAGCAGATCGTAAGGGGCGATTTGAACTCGCGCATCAAGGTACAATATTTTTGGATGAAGTGGGTGACATGTCGCTCAAAACGCAGGCTAAGGTATTACGAGTGCTGCAGGAGAAAAGTTTTGAGCGTGTCGGCGACAACAAAACCTTGAATGTAGATGTGCGGGTGATTGCGGCGACCAATAGAGATCTTCCATTGGCGATCAAACAGGGTTCGTTTAGGGAGGATCTTTTTTATCGTTTGAATGTTATTCCCCTGACGGTGCGTCCTTTGCGGGAGCGCCGTCAAGACATACCTCTTTTGGTCGACCACTTTATGAAGTTATTTTCTGAGGCTGAGGGGGCGCCAATTCGACTTTCGGAGGACGCGTTGCGTGTCTTGGTTGCATATGATTGGCCAGGAAATGTTCGCGAGCTGAAAAATAATCTTGAACGACTCGTTATTTTATCCTCGGGACCTGAGATTGGCTTGGATGACTTGCCTGATGAGATTACTTCGGGTAACTCGGAAAAACTCGATTTATCGAAAACCGGCCAGTCTTTGAAGACTGCCAAAAGTGACTTTGAGCGATCCTATATTCTTGGTAAACTTGAAGAGTGTGACTGGAATGTTTCCAAGACCGCAGATGCTTTGAACATTGAACGCAGTAATCTTCATCGTAAACTGAAGTCCTACGAGATCGATCCCAAGAAGTTGAAAGGGTGAACTAATATGGATTCCAACGAGATTTCAGCGAATTGGAATGAATCGAATTTAGTGATTTCCGGCCTTCAGTCGAGTGATCATCCGCCATCTGGGAAGCCATGGAAAGCCTCAAAGATTGGGAGCCGAAGGGTCATTGCATTTGAGTCGGCCCCAGATGCATCAATTGATAAAGCAACAGGATTTGCCAAATGCTCGGCGGACATGCTCTATGACTTTTTCGTTGGTATCAATCAGCGGCGGTGGAGCGGAATGGTATCTGTTGATACCGGTCAAGGCGTAAAGAAACTCTATTTTAAATCGGGCGAACTGGTTTTTGCTTCTTCTGACCTGATGGACGATCGCCTTGGAGAGGTAATCTATCGTGAGGCCATTATTTCCCTCGATCAACTGACTCAATTCGCAGTTCAAGTTGATCGCAAGACCAAATTCGGTAAGGTGCTTTTGGCAAGTGGTAGCTTTAACACAATTGATCTTTGGCACGCCTTGAGATCCCAAGTGCGGGAAATCTTCCGAAGTGTTTTTTTATATGAGAGCAGTTTCGTCGAAATTCAGTCCGGTTCATCTCCGGTCGAGATAAGTTTTGAGACAGGGACATTGGCTTTACTTGATGCTGCCTTCAGCTATGGTGCACAGTTTCGATCATTCATGAACAGAATCGGTCCCATGGTTCGTATTCATCGATTGGACACAGAAAGGCCGGACGTTGCAAAGCAGGGGACATTTATCGGGGATATGCTCGAGATTTGCTCTGGATCTCCAACCATGGAGGAGGTCATCCAACGTAGCAAGCTTGTTAAATCCAACACCTTGCTGGCTATTCATCGACTAGTTGCTATTGGGCATCTTAAATTAGAGGGTATGCCAGATGTGACTGGTGTACGACTCGATGGAAAATTTGCAACCTTGCGATCTGGTATTGATGCGTATCAAATGCTGAGAGGTTTGACCTCGGCTGCGTTTCAATCCGCTGCGGTTAAGTTACCTGTATCTGATTTAGAGGCGTTTGCGCTTTCTTTGAATCACGACGGTGCGATGTCTATTTACCTGGATTCTTCTGGGAATTTGGCTCCAGAATCTATTGGCGACATGCTTCATCAGTGCTCAATCAATAACAATCGGATGGATTACTTTCAAAACCGAATTGAATCGCTGACACGATATCTGTTGCTGATGGCCGGTGACTTGCTGCCTTTTGAAAAAGCGCGGGATCTTCGCGGTGAGTTCCGGGAGATTACGACGTGAAATTTAAACAGTCACGCCGTGGACCACGAAGTGCAGATGAGGTTTTTTCATCAAAAAAACCATTATCGCAACGATCCTCATCACAGAGGCGGCAGGAGCGGGCTTCACTTCCTGAGGGCGTTTTTGTTGTTGAAGGCGTTGCTGCAATTCGCGAGTATTTAAGACACCGACCGAAATCCGTAATCAAAGTTTTTGCAAAAGATCGATCTCTGAAACTTGTGCGAGATGAGCTTGCCGACTTTCGATGTGAAATTTCTGTTATTGCAGAGGATGGTGCAGAGCACCTGCCGCCGACTCCAGCTTGGGCTCATGTCAAGCATGAGTCTTTGCACTGGTCAGCTTTGTTGGAAGATATCAAATCTTCCAACTCGAAAAATGATCTTGTTGTAGTTCTTGATCATATTTCTGACCCCAGAAATTTAGGAGCTATCGTCAGAACAGCCGCATTTTTTGGTGTTCGCTACGTGATCGTGCCGGAAAAGCGTCAGGTTCTGCTGACTCAGGCTAGCGTCAACACAGCTCAGGGCGGCTTTGCTCTCACGGATCTGGTTGTCGTCGTCAATGTTTCGCGGGCCTTGGAAGAGTTAAAGTCCAATAATTTCTGGGTATTGGGCGCAGCAATGGACGGTGATGATTTGTCGAAGGTTCGCGGTCGATTCGAGAGACAAGTTCTTGTGTTGGGCGCCGAGGACAAGGGAATTAGTCAGCACGTTCTTGGTCGTTGCGATGTTAAAATCGCGGTTCCTGGGGCTGAAAAATCCTTGGATTCACTAAATGTGTCGGTTGCTGCCGGCATTCTCATGCACGGGTTGTTTCAAAGACAATAGGTTGTGCTTGTTTTAGAGGCAAGCCCCCTGCTTGTTTAGAGAAAAATACGCTTTTTCAAGTTTTAGTTTGCTTGACAGCGATTCACTCTGCATGTATCACAACTGCTCCCTTTTGTGGATTCGTGTGCTTATTTCCAGCGATACACGTTGGTAGTACGGCACTGATCTTCGAGAGGGATTGTTGAAGAAGTGTTTTCACTTGCTGCTGGCGTAGCTCAATTGGTAGAGCAGCTGATTTGTAATCAGCAGGTTGCGGGTTCAAGTCCCATCGCCAGCTCCAGCTGAAAAACATGGACTTGCGGATGGGTACCCAAGTGGCCAAAGGGGACAGGCTGTAAACCTGTTGGCAATAGTCTTCGAAGGTTCGAATCCTTCCCCATCCACCATCGAGTCGGCTAGCCGGAGTGCCGAATACCGGTTTCAGCAGTTTGTGGAGTGTCTTTGCAGTAAGCGCTCATGGTAAGCGGAAGTAGCTCAGTTGGTAGAGCATTAGCCTTCCAAGCTAAATGTCGCGAGTTCGACCCTCGTCTTCCGCTCCAACACTGCCTCGGTAGCTCAGTTGGTAGAGCACGTCCTTGGTAAGGACGAGGTCACGGGTTCAAGTCCCGTCCGAGGCTCCACCTTCCCAGGACTCTGTCGGTGCCGCGCGATAGGCGTTTGGCTCGACAATGTGCTGCATCGGTGGTAATGTTTGCGTCCCATCCATTCCGAAGTTCGTAAGACTTTAGCGTGGTGAACGATTAGTTTGTAGATATTTAGTTTTGCTTTTTAGACTGCCAATAGCGGGAGGAAGCCAATGGCAAAAGAGAAGTTTGAGCGGAAGAAACCACACGTTAACATCGGTACGATTGGCCACGTTGACCACGGTAAGACAACACTTACTGCGGCGATTACGTTTATCATGGCGAAGAAGTTCGGTGGACAGGGATTGGCGTATGACCAAATCGACAAGTCACCTGAAGAAAAAGCTCGTGGTATTACGATCTCCACGACACACGTTGAGTACGAGTCTGATACTCGTCACTACGCGCACGTTGACTGCCCAGGTCACGCTGACTACGTGAAAAACATGATTACTGGTGCTGCTCAGATGGACGGCGCGATTCTCGTTGTATCCGCTTCTGACGGCCCGATGCCACAGACTCGTGAGCACATCCTTCTTTCTCGCCAAGTAGGCGTTCCTAAGATTGTTGTATTCATGAACAAGTGTGACATGGTTGACGATCCTGAGCTTCTCGATCTTGTAGAGATGGAAGTTCGTGAACTCCTCAACACCTACAAGTTCCCAGGCGACGACACTCCAGTTGTGCGTGGATCTGCACTCAAGGCTCTTGAGTCTCAAGATCCAAACAGCGACTGGGGCAAGAAGATCTGTGACTTGATCGCTGCTTGTGACAGCTACATTCCGCTTCCTGAGCGTCCAGTTGATTTGCCATTCTTGATGCCAATCGAAGACGTGTTCTCGATCTCTGGTCGTGGAACTGTTGTAACTGGTCGTGTTGAGCGCGGTATCATCAGGACTGGCGATGAAATGGAAATCGTCGGTATCCGTGACACGCAAAAAACAACATGTACCGGTGTTGAGATGTTCCGTAAGCTTCTCGACGAAGGTCGTGCTGGCGACAACTGCGGTATTCTTCTTCGCGGTACAAAGCGTGAAGACGTTCAGCGTGGTCAGGTTCTTGCTAAGCCAGGTTCCATCAAGCCTCACAAGAAGTTCAAAGCAGAGGTTTACATCCTTACAAAAGAAGAAGGCGGACGTCACACTCCATTCTTCAAAGGATACCGTCCTCAGTTCTACTTCCGTACAACAGACGTTACAGGCTCCATCAAGTTGCCAGACAATGTTGAAATGGTTATGCCAGGCGACAACATCGCTATGGAAGTCGAGCTCATCACCCCGATTGCTATGGACAAGCAGCTTCGTTTCGCGATTCGCGAAGGTGGCCGTACCGTTGGTGCCGGCGTTGTAGCTGACATTCTTGACTAATCGGTTCTAAGTTCCTGAAAGTGGCCCCGAAAGGGGCCACTTTTTATCGTGTCTAACTAAAGGCGAGTAGCTCCAATGGTAGAGCGACGGATTCCAAATCCGTTTGTTGTGGGTTCGAGTCCCTCCTCGCCTGCCACTTACCTGAAATTTGGCTTTGGTTTTGTAGGTGAAATATGCAAAAAGATGATGCTACATGGCTCAGAACCGTCTATGCCTCATGGGCTTGTTTGGCGGGTTTCGTGTTTTGGAAGATGTTCATGTTCATCGGCCTCAAGTCCGGTTGGCTTGAGCGTTATGAAGCTGGCTTCAACGCTGGGAGCATTGCACTCGCCGTTGTGTTGGGAGTGCTGACAATTTGGTTGATTGCACGCGATCCTGAGCGTCATGAATATTTTTTGGCTTCGGTTGGGGAGTTGCGCAAAGTGCAATGGCCTGATTGGGAGCATACTAAGAAGCTTACAATGATTGTCTGCGTTGTCGTGGCAATCTTTTCGGTGATATTGACTGTGTTTGATATGGCTTGGGCCAAGATTTTGAAATTGCTGTTGGCGTGAGCGCTTCAGCTATCGGAGAAAGTCCCGTGGAAACTGCAACAACAAGTAAAAAATGGTACGTGGTTCATACCCACACTGGTTCTGAAGAGAAAGCTCGTCAAGGCTTGCTGGAGCGTATTAAAGCTCAGGGTATGGAAGGCAAATTCGGCCAGATTTTTGTCCCGCGCACTGCGACAGAAACTCTACTTAAAAGCGGCAAGAAAAAGCGCGTCGAAAAGACGTCTTTCCCTGGCTACATTCTCGTCGAGATGGATTTTTCTGACGAAACCGGGGCATTGGTTCGAAATACTCCAAAAATCACTGGTTTCGTCGGTGGTGATTCCCGTCGCCCGCCTCGCCCAATAACGGATGCTGAAGTTCTTAGGTTGACCTCTCCTGAGGCTGTTGAGGCTCAGAAGCAGCAGGTTCGCGCTGAGGTAAACTTCCGCAAGGGTGAGAGCGTCAAGGTGAAGGATGGCCCATTCACTAACTTTGATGGTGTGATTGATGAAGTTCGCCCAGACAAGATGAAGCTGCGTATTCTTGTCAGTATCTTTGGTCGTGAGACTCCGGTGGAGCTCGATTACGGCCAGGTGGAGAAAATTGGCTAAATAACATTCCGTCAGATAGCGGGTGCTGAAACCTTATTCGGCTCTTAAAAGCTTTCTTGACAGATTGACTGTTTTTCAATATAGACGGCACTCTCGTTTTTTAAGGCTTGAGCTGCTCCCAGAAATCTGAGCGACAGACGTTTGAGCAAAGGGATTCGAAAATGGCAAAAAAAGTAGTTGGTTTCATTAAGTTGCAAATTCCAGCAGGCAAGGCAAACCCATCGCCACCGATTGGTCCAGCTCTCGGTCAGCGTGGTGTTAACATCATGGCTTTCTGCAAAGAGTTCAACGCCAAGACACAGAAGCAAGCTGGTGATATTCTTCCGACAATCATCACGGTTTACGCAGACAAGTCGTTTTCTTTCCTAACGAAGTCGCCTCCAGCGACCAGTCTATTGAAGAAGATGGCCAAGATCGAGTCTGGTTCCCAGACCCCGGGCAAGGCAACTTGTGGAAGCGTAACTATGGCGCAAGTCAAAGAAGTCGCGAAGATGAAAATGGAAGACCTCAATGCATATGATATCGACCAAGCGGCGAAGATCATTGCAGGTTCCGCCCGCTCTATGGGTCTTGAGGTTAAATGAGTTTGTTCTACCTTAGCCATGGTGGCTGAGGGTGGGCAATGTAGGAGAGCGCCTCTGGCGTTCGATTGTACTACGGAGATATAGAAAATGGCTCGTGGCAAAAAGTACAAGGCCGCTATCGCCAAAGTGGACAGGGAAAAAACCTATCCACTCGACGAAGCGACCAAGCTAGTCAAGGAAACTTGCTACACCAAATTCGACGCGACGGTTGACCTTGCGGTGAACCTGGGCGTAGACCCTCGTCAAGCGGACCAAAACGTTCGCGGTGCGGTGGCTCTTCCCCATGGTCTCGGCAAGACTGTCCGCATTGTTGTATTCGCCAAAGGCGAAGCAGCTCAGGCGGCTCAGAATGCTGGCGTTGAAGCGGTGGGTGGCGATGACCTTGGCAATCGCATTAACGGCGGATGGCTGGACTTTGACCAGGTGATCGCAACCCCAGACATGATGGGTGTTGTCGGTAAACTCGGTCGCGTTCTTGGCCCCCGTGGTCTCATGCCGAACCCAAAACTCGGTACTGTGACGATGGACGTTGTTAAGGCAATCAATGAACTCAAGGCAGGTCGTGTTGAGTACCGCGTCGACAAGGCGGGTATTGTTCACGCTCCAGTCGGTAAGGCCAGCTTTGCGGCTGAGAAACTTACAGACAATGCTCGTGCGGTGCTAGAAGCTATCGCTCGCGCTAAGCCTGCGTCCGCCAAGGGTACCTATCTTAAGAAAATCAGCATGTCTGCGACGATGAGTCCTGGTGTCAAAGTTGACCCAGCACCATTCAGAGCGTAAGCCATCGCACAGTAGCTGATAAGCAGAGAGGGTAAAGCAATGGCAATGGATCGTAAAGGTAAAGAGGCACTCCGCGTCGTAGCAGAGGGCCGTTTTGAAAAAGCAAACGCAGCCGTATTGGCTGAGTACCGCGGACTTACCGTGGCAAGCCTGACCCAGCTCCGTAAGGCTCTGAAGAAGGTCAATGGCGAGTTCCGGATCGTTAAGAACCGTGTGGCTAAGAAGGCTGTCGAAGGCAAGGCTCAAGATGCGAAAGGTCTTGCAGACAGCCTTAAAGGCCCAGTCGGAATTGCATTCCTCTATGGTGATGCAGCAGCCGGCGCCAAGACTCTGAGCGATTTTGAAAAGGAGAATGAACTTTTCAAAATTACCGCCGGTGTCATGGATTCCAAGAAACTTTCTGCAAAGGACGTGAAGGCGATAGCCTCTCTTCCAAGCAAGGAAGTGCTCTTGGGTCAGATTGTGGGACTATTGGTTTCTCCGCACCGTGGACTCCTCGGGGTTCTCAACGGTGTGCCTAGAAACCTCGTTCAAGTTATCAATGCAATTAAAGAAAAGAAACAATAACAACAATTTCCCAGGTTGTGATCAAGCAGCCTGAGAACCAAATGGGAGGACACCATGTCAGTTACTAAAGAACAAGTCGTACAATTCCTTGAGAACATGACGCTTCTTGAAGCTTCTGAACTCGTTAAGGAGCTTGAAACCAAGTTTGGCGTTAGCGCTGCCGCTCCAGTTGCATTTGCAGCTGCTCCAGGCGCTGCTGCCGCTGCTCCAGCTGGCGAAGAGCAAACTGAGTTCACAGTTATCCTTAAGGATGGCGGTGCAAACAAGATCAACGTTATCAAAGAAGTACGCACGATCACCGGACTCGGCCTTAAAGAAGCGAAAGACCTTGTTGAAGGCGCTCCTAAGACCGTTAAAGAAGGTGTCAGCAAAGAAGAAGCAGAGAAAATCAAGAAAGCTCTTGAGACTGCTGGCGGCAAAGTCGAATTCAAGTAATTCCTATTTGCTTGCTGCAGGCTGAACAAGCAGCTCGGGGGCGAAATCGCTCTCGGGCTGCTGTTGTCTGCTATTTACCGTCAGATTTAGCTATCGCGACGTCTGAACGGCTGTTATACTGCGGTTTCTTATTTTGCTAATAATTCAGGAGAATTTCATGACCTCCTTGGCAGCTAGCTACACTCGTCCCCGTAAAAGCTTTGCAAAAGTCCTTCCTGCAGTTGAGATTCCGTATCTAATTGAGATTCAGAGAAGCAGTTACGCACAATTTCTTCAAGCCGACGTCGAGCCATCAAAGCGCAAGACGATGGGTTTGCAGGCTGTGTTCAAGTCTGTTTTTCCGATCAAAGATACGAACGAGACTGCATCAGTTGAGTTTGAAAGCTACCATTTCGAAGAACCTAAATACACTGTGGACGAATGTCGTCAGCGCGGCATGAGCTACGCAGCGCCTTTGCGCGTTGTCATTCGCCTTGTCATCTGGGACAAGGAAGTTAAATCCATCAAAGACGTCAAGGAGCAGGAAGTTTACTTCGGTGAAATTCCTTTGATGACTGCGGATGGAACGTTCATCATCAACGGTACTGAGCGCGTTATCGTATCTCAGCTACACCGTTCTTCTGGTGTTTTCTTTGACCACGACAAAGGTCGCAACAGCACCACTGGAAAAGTAATTTATTCAGCCCGCATCATTCCATATCGTGGAAGCTGGCTTGATTTCGAATTTGACACAAAAGATATTCTGCACGTTCGTATTGACCGTCGCCGAAAACTTCACGCTTCAATCTTGTTGAAGGCTTTGGGTTACTCTGAATCAGAGTTGCTTGATCACTTCTACAAGCGTGAATCAATCCGTATTAAAGACGGAAAATTTGAGAAGCGTCTTGATTACGATCTTCTCAAAGGCCAGAAGGCCAGCTCTGATATTGTCGACCCAAAAACCGGTGAAGTTTATTGTAAGCGCGGTCGTCGTATTACCCCAGGCGCTATTCGCAAGATGCAGCAAGCCAAGCTTGAGTATCAGCATGTCGCTGCAGAAGATATTCTTGGCAAAATTGCAGCGATGGACATCAAAGATGCAAGTGGCGAGGTAGTCGTCCCGCTGAATACTGAATTCGGTAAAGCTGAGATCACAAAGCTTTTCGATCACGGCATCACTGAATTCCAGGTTCTATTCATCGACAACGTTAACGTCGACGCGTCGTTCCGCAACACGCTGGTTAACGACAAGGTTGGCTCTCGTGACGAAGCGGTGGTTGAAGTCTACAAGCGTATGCGTCCGGGCGATCCCCCAACATTGGAGTCGGCAAACGACCTATTCAATAAGTTGTTCTTTGATGCGGATCGCTACGATTTGAGCATCGTTGGTCGTATCAAGCTCAACGAGCGCCTTGGTCTCAACATTGATCGTGAGCATAGAACACTGACTAAAGAAGACATTCTTGAAGCAGTAAAGTACCTAATCAAACTCAAGAACGGCGAAGGTGAAATCGATGACATCGACCACCTTGGTAACCGTCGTGTTCGCGCTGTTGGTGAATTGCTGGAAAATCAGTACCGCATTGGTCTTCTTAGAATTGAAAGAGCGATTCGTGAGCGTCTTCAGTTGCAAGACGTCGAAACTCTTCTCCCGACAGATTTCATCAATAACAAGCCAGCTGCTGCT
>JBIIGV010000170.1:0-5325 GCA_044236265.1 Oligoflexales bacterium | reverse complement strand
AAAAGCTTGAGTGCCTCTCAGCATGCCCATTTCCGGGTCAGCTATCCCTTGACAGATGCGGGGCACATTGCTACAACCTCCCCCTCTGTTTGGGTCATGAATGTACCAATCAGAGGAAGATAAGTCAGATTTAAACATTCGAATCAATTGGGGTTTCCTGTGGCCAATCATAAGTCAGCAACAAAAAGAGCTCGTTCCGCGCTTGTTAAGCGCGACCGCAATAGCCAGTACCTTGCTAGCGTTAGAACTGCTGTTAAGCGTTTCCGCTTCGCACTCGAAGGTCTAAAAGCAGGTACCGAGAAAGACATCAAGAAAGTTGAAGGCGCATTGTCAAAAGCTCAAGAGCTATTGATGAAGGCTGCTAGCAAAGGCGTCGTTCATAAAAAAGCAGCGAGCCGCAAGGTAAGCCGTATGACCCAAGCTAAAAAAGCCGTTACTGACAAAAAGTAATCGCTTGTCTATCGAATTCGATAGCCACTGGTAGCCTCGCTACTGGTGGCTTTCTAATTTATCGATTGCAGTCAGCAGATTAGGGTGATCACCTAGTGACTCCCTGATAGATGTAAGAACATCCAAGGAAACTGAGTTATCAGGATTTTCAAGACAGGCTTGAACCAAAATACTCAGCGAAGGGGATTCTGGGCCACCCACGGCAACCGCCTTCTGGAGCCAAAAAACGGACTCCTCAAACATTTTAAGCCTTCGATATACAAGCCCCACACCCATTAGACACTGATAATCATTCGGGTTAACCGCAAGGCCGCGTTTAAAAAAACTGAGCGCATCTTCGTGACTATGACCATGCCAAGCAAGATAGCCTAGTCCGCGCAAAGCCTGAAAGTTGGTATGGTTTATTTTGAGAGAGTGCTCAAAAGATTGAATCGCTTCGTCGGCTCGTGAAAGAGCAACCAGCGCGTCACCGCGAATACGCATAATTTCTGAGTAATGCTCCAATTCGCACGTCGAGGCAAAATCACGAAGTTCCTCACATTTAACTAAAACATCACACGCATCCCGGTATGTCACAGGTACCTGATGTTGCTTGATAAATGTATTTAGTCCTTGGCGACGAGAGATTTTGTCTTCGTTATGACAAACTTTATCTAGAGCTTTCAGAAAAATCGCGGCCGACTTTTCAGAACTAAGAATTGCCGAGGCCGAATGTGAGGTAAACCGTCGTAAATCTTGCGGAGGAGCGGCTTCAACCAGTTTTGCGAGTTCGAATGCTAAATCCGCAGAACTGAAGTCGTCAATTTTCGTGACATCAACGCCAGTAAGCCATTCGTCTGCGACTGATCCTCGAGGGAGGATGACCTGAACACCAGCACATGCAGCAGCTAACGCGTGCCATGGCAACGGCTCAAGCTCATGCTTTTTTGTCCATCGACCTTCAATAAGCAGATCCGTCGCTGCCAAAAGATCGGACAAAAATGGAGACGTGTCCTGAGCAAGAAACAACACCTTAGAACCCAAACCCATATCAGACGCCTCATACTTCAGCTTACTTTGGGATTGGCCATCACCACAGACAAGTAAACGGACCTTTGACCTAAGGCCAGGGGCAATCCGATTCATGCAAAGTCTGACACCCTGCATGATGGTCAGAGTTGGATCGATATCTTCAAGTGACGTTTTCACTGTAATAAGCACAGCATCATCAGGAATTCCAACATAGCGCCGGAATTTTTGCCGCTTACCAGGGTCAAAAGCAAAGTCTGATCCGCGCATCACCGCTGGAAGTCGAACCATTCGGTCAGCCGAAACTCCTTCGATTTGGAGAAGCTGCTCAGTCTTTCTAGAAGACGTAAAAAATAAATCCGCGAATTGATGTATGTCGTACTGAATGGCTCGAATGTTCGTATATTTCTCATATACGAAGGGCGAAAACTCGTGGGCAATACAGCAAAACTTGACGCCTAACTTGCGAGCGGCGCGCAGAGATTGAAAGGAAAAAAGACGACTTGTATCGATAGCTACAACAAGATCGGCCCCAACAAGAAAGCGGTCCACATCGCGCATAAAACCCGGCATATCTGGAATAAGCGGAAACATTGTAACGGGCAATGTGGTGCATACCGGTTGGTCAATTGATTCAAGAGCAAGTAACTCAACGCTTTGATAAGCCGCGACGGACTCCCACATAGCAAGCATCGCAGCATCTCGATGCGAGCCAATCACAACTTTAATTTTTAACGACGAGGACATTCTTGCTCCTAGTGCGACATTTTTTCGCTTGCTGACTTTGATTGGTCGGCCATATTTGTTAGGACTTCTGCAGTTGAGTTCGAAACATCGAAGCCAGATGACGTTGAAACAGTAAGTCCGATCACCACAGAGGACGACTCCAACTTATCTTTACCATCCATCCGCACCATAATTTCGCCAGAGCTACCACCGTCAACCTTATCCAACTTGAATTCAGTCTGTGGAATTGATATTTGCGCACCACCCAAATTGGAAATTTTTAAAGAAACATCCTTGGCCGTGACGGAGGATGGATTTGAGACTACTACCCGGAGTGAACCGGCCTCCAGTGGCTCAAGCTGTCCAGTTTTCTGACTGCGGTCCCCATCAACAAACTCAACGCTAGCACTCAACGAAAATCTTTTTTCATCACTAACTTCAATTAAGAATTCACCCTGTGCATTTGGAATTGCCTGAGCGTCAATTGCTATACCGGCATTCACGTAATGTCGTCCTACACTGAGAGCAGCGGGAATAAACACGTTTAATTTGCCTTCTCTTGTCTGGCCAGCAGGAATTTTCCCTACCAAAACTTCCTTAGTCTCAAGTCCTGCGATCGGTGATTGGACGAAAACGGAAACGTTCTCTGCATTTTGAGATCCCAAATTAGTTATCTTCCAGGGTACTTCGAGCAAGTTACCCGTCCGCGCTTGAAGACCCTCATCTGGGGCTTTGATTTGCAACGCTAAAGCCGCCTTCTCAACCTGTCGGAATGGATCTGTCATCCAGTCGACACGAATGTCATTTTTCAACCATTTAGCTGATTTTTCTGACATTGCTCTCAAACGATCTTTCACGTCCGGCATAGCGAGTGCTAATGCATGACTAGATCGTCTCGCACTTTCGGGAAATGTCGACCCATAAGTATCTCGCAGCTTTGCAAAAAGAGTCATAGCGACATCCATCTCAGGGCCTGCTTTGTCTTCAGATTCGGGCTCAGAATCCTTCAAAAAATACCCTTTTATTACAGGACGAACAGAGAATTGGGTGGACGTCACCGCACTCAAATGATTCGGAAGAAACTGCTCATTTCGATATCTGTACGGACCAAATAAATTATCGTTAGCTGCAGACTTGATAACAGGTTGGATCCAGATATCAGGCATGATGCCTACGTTCTGAATGCTTTTTAAAGACGGCGTAAAATAGCGGGCAATCGTCAGTTTTAAGGCACGTCTTTCTGGAAGCTCGAAAACAGTCTGCACGGAACCCTTGCCAAAGCTCGGCTGACCAACAATAACGGCGCGACTATTGTCCTGCAGCGCCCCTGCAACAATCTCACTAGCCGATGCACTGTCCTCGTCCATCAATACGACGAGCGGAAAATTTACCTCATTGAAATTTTTAGTGGCTCGCTCCGTCTCCTCGCGACGACCGCGCGTAGTAACAACAATCCCTTGGTCGAGGAATATGTCACTAACATGGACAGCCTGATCCAGAAGGCCACCAGGGTTCCCACGAAGGTCCAACACGATTCCACTAATGGGGTGCTTTTTTCGAAACCGCTTAATGTGATCTGTAATTTCCTTTGCTGTACGCGAGGCGAAATTCTCAACTTCAAGACGCAATATATGAAGCCCGCGATCATGATGCTCATGGGCTTGTACCGAATCGACCTCAATAATCTCACGCTTTAAACTGAGCAATTGTGGCGACCAAGCACCCGGTCTTAGGGTAACTAAGTTGGCCACTGTCCCGGGTTCGCCGCGCATGTAACCAACTAACTTGTCCAAACTGAGGCCAAAAGTCATTTGACCATTAATAGATATAATTTTGTCGTGCTTTTGGATGCCAAGCTTAATCGCAGGACTTCTCGGTAATGGTTTGAGAACAGTCAGCACGTTCTCACGAACACCAACCAGTACGCCAAGGCCACCAAAGGCACCTTCAGTGTCATGTCTTAGCTCCTCGTAAGCATCCTTGGACATCAGCGAAGAATGAGCATCTAATGAACTTAGAAGGGCATTTACAACGATGGATGACTCATCTCGTTCTCCACCCAACATTATATTCTCACCTTTATTCATTAGCTCATTAATTTTAATCCTTTCACAAAACGCGATGAGACTCTTGAGACGTCCGAGTAGTTCCTCATAGTCCATTTCCTCGTCTACAGCGAACTCGAGAATCTCGGGACCGTTACTGATGGAAATGGAAGAGTCTGACTCAACAAGCTTTAGTGCCGGGATCGCATAGGATAAAGACCTCATGGTGCCAGCGATCAGTTGGCCGCCGGTGACCCGTTCAGAATCGACATAGTAGCTTTGGACCAGGCTTACGATTGAGTCCAGTAAGATGGCAGACGATGTCTCAACCTGACCGGACTGTTTTCCAAGCTGAGAGACTGTCCCCTCTCCAGCCCGACCTTTTGCGGACTGTCGACCTTCTCTCGGAGCGAAAATTACAAATAATGATAGGGCAATCGCTGCAAATGCAACGGTATTCAAGCCCATTTGGCCGGAATTTCGTGAGCCCTTTTGGAACATCCTCTAGATACCTCAATCGTTTCCATGGTTATCGGCGCTGCCTCAATGGCCTTGACGCTGGGTGGAAAAGAGGACTCTTTTTGAGGTTTTCTCAAAATTGCAATTACCCGTTATTACTGATTTTTCATAGATTTCTTGCTTTTTCTTAAAGTTACTCCTCAATTTCGGCCGACACCTACCGATTCATTCCTCTGAGGGAACTGAAGGCAACGGATATGCCTTCAAGAAGGGGCCAAGAATGCCAAAGTACCAAGTGAATCTACGGAAACTCATTCGATCGATTTCATCGACGACATTGATCGTTTTTTCTGGTGCAGCCACAGCGATAGCAACTCCGAACAGCGAGTTGTCATCTGCATCCACGGAACTTTCATCGAGTGAGTTTACTAAGATTGAGGAAGCCATTTTCGATGCGATTGAAAGCGATTTGCCTAAACTAGAAATTAGGATCGCCCGCATGCTCCAGAACAATCCTGGAAATATCCATGCAAATTATCTGATGTCGACGCTTCTTCTCAAAATGTACACGACCGACCCTGGATCATTCATTCTCATTAAGCAAAGTACAGATTTGGCCGCACAGACCTACGACTTA
>JBIIGV010000052.1:0-19098 GCA_044236265.1 Oligoflexales bacterium | reverse complement strand
AGGCATCAAGGTTTCAACGGGCAAAACAACCTTTGCCGCCAAACTCCGGCCGTATTGCTGGGTGATGATTATCTACTAGCGATGTGGACTTTCTCTCGGTAGATTACCGAAGGAGTGAGGGGGGGGGCTGTGCACACTATGAAAATTCTGGCCATCGATATCGGAGGGACCAAGTCTGCATTGGGACAGTGCACGATTGAAGGAACCAAGGTCACAAAGATTCTAGGATTAACAAAATTTGCGAGTAGCGACTTTCGCTCTTTACCTTCCATGGTCACCACTTGGTGTAATCAAAACCCTGAACTGAAATTTGACGCCATTGGAGCTGGGGTTGCTGGACCCGTGATCGATGGCCGCGTTCATCTGACAAACCTTGGCTGGAGTATCGATTCCGATGAGATGGAACACACGTTCCACACTCCATTTAAAATTTGTAACGACATGGAATCCCACGGCTGGGGGCTTCTTGGTCTCGAGGCATCTGGAAAATTTACGATCAATCCCGGTTCACCGGGCCCCGGAGCCATGGCATTGATCGCAGCAGGCACGGGCCTCGGCGAAGCGATTATCGGTTGGAACGGGAAAACCCATCACCCCATGCCAGGAGAAGGCGGCCACGCATCCTTTAGTCCCACAAACCCTATCGAAGACGAGTTGCTTCTGTATTTACGACGCGAATACCCCGAGCACGTAAGTTGGGAAAGAGTGCTTGGGGGACGAGATGGCTTTAGGAATTTATCGCGCTTTTTGGCAGGACATCGAAAGACGGAACTTCCTGCATACTTGGGAAGCCTGCCATCAAGCCAATTTGACTGGGGCGAACCCATCATCAAAGCAAACGCTGCGGGAGACCCCTTTGCAAGCGACGTCGTCGCGCTTTATGCAACGCTATATGGACGAGAGGCCGCCAATTTGGCCGTAAAATGCGTTCCGCGTCAGGGCGTCTTCCTTGGTGGAGGTATCGCCCCACGTATAAGCAATGATCTGCAAAAATACTTTATGCGCGGATTTACAGATAAAGGTCGATTCAGTGAGCTACTGAAATCAATACCGGTTTTTGTTATCATGGATGATGTGAACGGTCTGAAGGGAGCAGCGATTCAGTGCTCCGTCATTAGATTGTAAAACAACAACACGGGAGATCCTGCATGAAAACAGTGATTATTTCTGTCATCTCTGGCGCAGTTGGCGCCGGGCTAATGCTATCTTTTTTTCAACCATCATACGCTGAGCAAGTTTCCGAGCGAGCCAGAACCATGATTCAGGATGGATCTTGTCAGGTCAATGTGGACTATGGTCGGATGAACTTGGGTCCACGTTGCTTCAGAAACGAAGTTATGACAGGTCATGATGGCGATTACATTTACTGTGCAAATATACAGGTAACATGCAACTGATTTGTGTTCGTAGCTTTTGCAAGCCGCTCAAACAAGTTCAAAGAGTCATCTGATAATCCGCATGTTGGGCCCAAGCTGGGCATCTGGCGCTAGCATGATCTGTTCAGGTACGAATTTGATTCGCGACACCAGTTCAGCAGCAGAGTGGCTTACTGTCGGCATCTGCGTAAAATAGTACGGCAGAAGTGTGATCTTCCATCGATCCCATCGATTGACCATATTTGGGACTGCCGCGGTACCAGTGTTTTCTTGGTACAACGGAGCATCAAAGCACATACCCATCGCCACTAAATTATTATAGGCATTAGTCTGCGGAAACTGCTTACTACTCGTCAAAACGCCTCCAGTGTATAACTGGATGGTCATCACCGGCCTGGTTCCTTTTCCACATTTGATACATTGGCCAGTCAAATTCGCAGAAACTTGATCAAAAGGGGTTTTATCGAGAATCGAAATTCCACTTGTCGATGTACAAGTCACTTCAATTCGGATGCCATTGACAGCATCTGTGGAAAGTCGACACGGCCCCCCGGAAGGGCAAGTCCAGACTGCCGCATTCGTAGTTGGCGGCGAAACACTAAGTGCAGCGATGGAGCGAGGAATCTTTTTGCGCAAGACAGCCGCCACATGCTCTTTGGTCGCCTGCATATTTGACTTGGTCTCCTGCACCCATTTCTGCTCTAGATATGTGCGATAATAGCGAACCGCAAAAGTCATGACGATTCCAGCAATACCTATGGAGACCAAAAGTTCAACCAGGCTCATTCCAGCTCGACGATCCCAACCTCTCCAAGATCTTTTGGTATCAAAATAATTCAAAAATTTCTTCATGTCAGCCTGCTCATCATTGATCACCACTCACGTAAAATACCCCGTAAAGGCGCTTTCCAAGAGACCCTCCAGACGACGCACCAAATTGACTAGAGTAGTAAACTGAGTACAGGATCTTAGCACCTTGAGCACCACCATTGACGTCGCGGCACAAAATGGGTGTATCTGTCTGTAGCTGAACAGGTACTATCATAACTTCCATGAACGCATCTGGGACACGCCAAAAAGACTGGGCACTGAGATTGCCTTTTTGAACATAATTCTGTGATGCCTCAAACTTTAAACAGAAATACGCGTACTCTCCAGCCCCGATCCTCGCCCCATTGGCAATTCCATTTCTAGGCTGTGTACAGCGCTTGGCAGCATCTTTATGCTCAGACGCGCGTGCAACTGGCGTCGTCGTGTAGCGCATGGAAACGCTGTCACCGCTATCCAAAGAGTTTATATCAAGCTTGTCAAACGCAAACTTTAGCGGATTAGACACCCCACCAAAACGACTACCAGTACAATCATCGGCAATGAATTTTCTGGCAGTTTTGGCGAGCTCTGCTCGCATCACATCTTGAAATTTTGTCGCAGAGGCACGCACAGCATTTTCATTTTGAAATTTTCCAGCTTCACCCAGTGACTTTATGACACCAAAGCCCAAAATACCGAGAATTCCTGATGACACTAAAATTGCAGGCATAGAGGCTCCAACCTCACCCCACAGCAGAGGCCTTACAATCAAATCGAAAATATTTTTTGCTCCTAGTTTCACGCCTGAACAAACTCCATCGCTTAAATTAATCTACGGAAATCTAATGTCACAGCGACATAGTGTCCAGGTGATGTGAGGCGGATTACCAGCGGCTTTTGCATTTCGACAGTCTCGCCCATTGACACCAAAACAAACCGTGTTGTTACCAGGACTACTGTATCGCAATGCTCCCCCGCCCCAAGGCGCTGCATAAGGCCCAAAAACTCGCTGACACAACTCTGTACGGTTGCCTGCTGAATCGACAAGAGATGAGTTCCCGGGATTTCCGGCAATTTGATTGTAAAGTTCAAACGGCAAACGTCCCGGAATACTTAAAAACCGACTCGGATCCCAGTTCGCTTGATTTCCATAATGTGTACCTCTTGCAAAGTTTGGATTTGGTCGACAAGGAATGGTGCTAACTCCCGAGGTGCTACACTGCGCCACCACCAAAGGCCCGCGCCGCAGCGTCACTGAGGCAGATATAGGCACGTTGTTGCCTCCGGGCGCTGTGCCTGAATATTGCCGATTCCCATCGGGTGACGCTGGAGGTCGTCCGCTCATGGCAATATTTTGTTGTTGATAGTCCGAAACATCGCCCGTTCGCGAATTTGCAAGGCCGTAATTCATAGTCACAAGTTCTCCGGCCATATAGGGCGTCGTCTTATTGAAAGCCAACGAGCAACTAGGCCTTGTGACGACGATGTTGGGCGCAGGACAAGCGACTGCCGCACCGGTAACACCTTTCAAGGAAACATTAACGCTAAGCCTGGTTCCACTCGGCATCGTCGTATAGTTGAACGAGTTAAGATCTGACAAGTTGATGGTCAAGGGCGCGAGATTAGCCGTTCCCCGAACGCTGTTGGCTGCCGTCAAAACCCTACTCACATCCTGATTGACGTACGTTCGCATCACTCCACCAACCATCGCTCTAACGGAGAACGTGTAGCCTGTTACAACTCCCGATGCTGAAACCGTCACGGTTCTGGTATCACCGGGCTGGATGTTTGGCGGAACGACGACACTATTGCACACAGGTGGGGGTGGAACTGGAAGTGTCCCTAAAAATACCGTTGATGAGTTACTTCCCGATGCAGCATTACTGTTGACGCTATAGTTTGCTGTGATGAAATCAGCCTGAACACAATATACGCCAGTATAGCTAGCAGATGGCGCACCGGTGGGCGTACAATGGGACAGAACGAAGTTCTTGATCGTAGACTTTGTTGTTGGCATTCGTGACAGCAAACTAGCGTCGAAGGAACCGCCATCAGCCGCATCGGTCAATAAACTGTTGAGACCAGCTGGATTTAATCGATTTCTATCAACCGCAAAGACATCAATACTGCGGGAACTAGCATAGGCAGCGCTACTCCATATAGCGCTACCGGCAGGACTTGGATTTACCAGCGTCAATCCTGCAGGAGGGGTACCCGCGAATACAGCTGCCGAGGGGATATATGGATCTACATATAGACTCGGCATCCTCGCGGGTTGACCAACCAAGTTAGGCGTTGTCCACAGACCCGGCGGAGAGAAAAGGGACTTCGCCACGATCGCCGCATTGATCGGATTTAACGCGGCGTCGGCCCTACGCTCATTTAGCTTGGCAACCTTGCCCTCATCAGCATACTTCTTCACTAATGCGGAAACACCTACAAGGGACGCCGCTGAAAGCAGCACCACGAAGATAATACTCAGGCTACCCTCTTCACCCGCAGTCTTCTGAAATTTATAATCTTTTCGCCTGACCCTCATCGCCGACTCCCAGGCCACTCTTCGGTAACTTACTAAGATTAGATGAGATCAGGGAGGTTTAAGGCAACTTATTCTTGTATTTTCAGATGCTTATCTGCGGTGAATGCGCAGAATTCGAAATCACGTCGAAACGGTGCGCACTTTAACCCTTTAGAACAAGCAACGAACTCAGACCGCCGATCCAAGGCGTCAATGCCTTTGACATCTGGACTGGTAAGGCATCAATGAATTCAGGACCTTAAAATTGGCCTGCCATTTGCTCCGGAAAATCCAGGTGTCACCGAGCTTTGGAGGCCAAATATGACAAAGTGCTTTTACATGACGTCACTACTCGCGCTCGCAGTATCTGCTTGCGGCGTAAAGGGCTCTCAAAATAGCACGAGCCATGTCACATCGGTTGGCAAACCGACAACAGCCTCAGACCTTCACATTGTCAAACACTGTCTTGAAGATGCGGTGGAAAAACTGAAGCAAAAGGCCCTGCCTTGCTCCATCGATCCATCAGCAGTAAAAGCGACGGCCATCGACAATCGATGGTACAATCCGTCTGCCTATATTTGGTACGAAACAAAAGCTACATGCGACTTACAGTCGCCAAAAGATATGAACGTGATGATTCAATATTACCAAGGTGAATGTCTCTAATTGGGCAGACGATCACTGACAACGATACGAACTAGCCTAGCGCGTCATTAGAAAGCGTGAAACATCGCGCGGGTGATCAGCGCGAAAACTTGGATAATCAGCGGGAGGCTCAGGATTAAAGCCCCAGCTGACCCAGATTGCCTGACACTGCATGGCCTTGGCTGCAAGCACATCCTGATGCCCATCACCAACCATCACAATAGGATGAGTCAAATCTAATCCACTAACATTTAACGCGTGTACAAGAGGTCCCTTGTCCGGTTTAGGTTTTGCCGTGGAATCACCACCAAGCCATGTCTTGAAGAAGGGCTGCCAATTAAAAAAACGCACCAACTCGTCGACAAGCGCAGCTGGTTTGTTACTGACGACCCCCATGGGAATTCCACTGTCCCGCAAAAAATTTAACAGCTCAGGTACGCCATCATAGGGTTTTGTATCACCGGTAACATTCGCAGCGTAGTGACGCATAAAAACTTTTTTTGCATCAAGAAACCGCGCGTCTTCTTGAGGATAGGTAACTCGGCTAACAAACAAATTAACACCGTCACCCACAGCACGCACCACCTCCTCGAGCGAAAGCTGCGACAGCCCTAACTCCTTGCGTGCGTTGTTAGCAGCGCGCGCAATATCGTGACGCGTGTCGAGCAGCGTTCCATCCATGTCGAAGAGAACAAAAGGCGCCTTACTTGCCAAAACGCTTCACCGACTCAACCATGGTCCGAAGGCCGTAAGCACAACCTCCAGAGCCCGGGAATCCAACGGCCTTGCAGTTCCAACCAGTACCAGCAATATCAAGGTGAGCCCACTTAGCGTTACCTACAAACTCCTTGATAAACATGGCACCCATGATGGTTCCGGCTTTAACTGAAGATTTTGCAATATTGTTCAAATCGGCTGTCGTACCCTTTGTTTCCTGCTCAAGCTCAGGCCAAAGTGGTAATTGCCAGAATGGCTCACCGATTTCTTTACTTGCTTTGAGGATATGCTCTGCGGTTGCGTCATCGTTGGACATCAGTCCTGCGCCAACAGTACCAAGCGCAATCAAAACGGCACCCGTCAACGTTGCCACGTCGATCATCATTTCTGGCTTGAACGTGACATTTGCATAGTGAACCAAGTCCGCCAACACAAGTCGCCCTTCAGCGTCCGTATTTTGAATCTCGATCGTCTTACCATTCATAGCCACGACGACGTCACCTGGCTTAGTGGCGTGCGAGTTAATCAAGTTTTCTGTCGCACCGATGATGCAGATCGTTTTAACAGGCGGTTTCACCTGACTGAAATAGAACGCCGAACCCAAAACGGCTGCTCCACCTGACATGTCATACTTCATCTCTTCCATGCCAAGTCCGGGCTTGAGGGAAACTCCACCGGCATCAAACGTTAGTCCTTTGCCGATCAGAGCGACGGACTTAGAGTTATCCTGACCATCAATTTCCATGACAATCATCCGCGCTTCGTTTGCAGAACCTGCGTTAACACTGAGAAATGAACCCATGCCAAGCGTCTGCAATGATGCCTTATCGTGAATTGTCACTTTGATGCCGTTTTCCTTGCAGACGTCTTCAGCGATTTCCGCAAAACGCAGTGGGTCGAACCAATTGGCCGGAGCATCTTGCATAAACCGCGTTAGAGCTGTTGCCCGAATCATCGAGCGCAGGTGCTTCTCGTCATCACCGTCAATTTTTCCGCCAAAGAAACTGAAATGTCCCGGGAGCGGGTTTTTGGAAGGATCTTTCTTTTTACCCTTAAATGACCCTTGAGCATAAAATCCTTGGGCCACACCGTCAAAAACTGACTTCGTGCAAAGACCCTCCGCCTTGCAGAGCACAACTCGAGACGACTTAAGATTTTTCAAGACGCTCGCTGCATCAAGTCCCAGCGCTCGACTTTTCTGCGGCTTCGACGTCTTAACTTTTGTGGGGGACACCAATACGTAAGGATTGCCGTCAACGATGGCAACGAAACTCCCAGAGCCTTTCCATCCTGCGGCGGCTACTGCCTCCGTAATTTTCTTGTTCACATCGGCAGGCAATTCAGGCGCGTTCAAGTTAACGGAATCGTCACCTTCTTTAGATTCAGAAAGTGCAACAACATGGGTCGCACCGGGAACGATGGCGGAGACCATATCGAGCTTAACTTTTGCAGCCCAGTCATAGGTCTCTGGTAGAAGTGCTTTCCATGGTTCTTTATTAAATCCAGTTTTCATAATGATGATCGCTCCTAAGCAAATTGAGGGCGTTTACAAAACAACGAGTGACTAGCGTCAAATTTATGCATGAAACGACCCGTAAGCAAGCAGATATTCCCGGAAAATACAGCGCAGAGAAGCAAGTAACTCGTTGACAACGGTCCATGAAAACGTCACCTTTTTAACACTGCAATTACCACCAATGGGAGCACCCTCAAATATGACAACCATTAGCTTCGTCCATGCCCGTGAAATCCTTGATAGCCGTGGAAACCCGACCGTTGAGGTAGAGGTTGGTACCGATAGCGGTTACTTCGGCCGAGCAGCCGTTCCGTCGGGTGCCTCCACGGGGGAATACGAGGCCTGCGAGTTAAGAGATGGTGACAAAGCTCGTTATTTAGGCAAAGGGACCCTCAAGGCCGTACGTAACGTTAAAGAGGTCATTACCCCCCGCCTCCTTGGCATGGATATTCATGATCAGGTCGCCATCGATCAGATGATGATCGAATTGGATGGGACAGATAACAAATCCAATCTGGGAGCAAATGCCATTTTGGGTGTCTCATTGGCCTGTGCCAAGGCTGGCGCCGAGGCTGCAGCATTACCTCTGTATCGTTACCTTGGCGGAACGCGGGCCGTCACACTACCAGTGCCACTGATGAACATCATTAATGGCGGAGCCCATGCGGATAACAATGTTGACTTCCAGGAGTTTATGATTGTTCCAGTGGGAGCGCCAACCTTTCGCGAGGGTTTACGCTACGGAACCGAAGTATTCCATGCGTTGAAGAAAGTTCTTCAGGGCAAAAAGCTCAATACTGCCGTCGGAGACGAGGGGGGTTTTGCACCCGATCTCAAAAGCAACGCGGAAGCACTCGACATCATCATGACCGCAATTGAAAAAGCTGGATTCAAGCCAGGCAAAGACATCGCACTCGCTCTTGATGTCGCAGCATCTAGCTTCTGCAAGGACAAGAAGTACAATCTGGAAGGCGAAGGAAAAACGTTGGACTCGGCGGCTATGGTCGACTTTTTAGCCAAGCTGTCTAAGTCCTATCCCATCATTTCGATTGAAGATGGATTGGATGAACACGATTGGGATGGGTTCATCGATCTCACCAAAAAAATCGGTGATAAAGTTCAAATCGTGGGCGATGACCTCTTTGTCACAAACGTGAAACGACTGCGCGATGGGATCAGCCGAAAAGCCGGTAACTCAATTTTGATCAAAGTGAACCAGATCGGCACGCTGTCCGAAACTCTGGAAACCATCGAGATGGCAAAGACTCACGGATTCACATCGATCGCATCACACCGTTCAGGAGAGACAGAGGATACAACCATCGCTGACCTCGCGGTGGCCACAAATTGCGGTATGATTAAAACTGGATCTGCCAGTCGAACAGACCGAATCTGTAAATATAACCAGTTACTTCGAATTGAAGAGGAACTTGGATCTTTGGCTCGTTACGGCTGGCCGCGGGGCGAGTAACCAGGCAACTTTTGGATTTGTCGAGATTTCTCGTGTTTTTTTGGTTTTTGCCAAATAAGTGCGTTTAAGCTTTTGCACCCAATCTCCGAAACCTCTCCTGGTAAACATTGTTTTGTTTGCCAGGAAATAGCTACGGCTTACTCGGAGAATGACCATGTCCAACAAAATCACATTTGGCAGTCTGACGATTGAAATCGAACAGTCCGGAAACGGCGTTCTCTATACCTTCAAAGGTGATGTTGACGACACCTTCAGACAACAGGATGTTCCTCGCATTCAAGCCAATTCAATTACCATGGATCTTGAAGGCATTACAAACTTCAACTCCTGCGGCGTTCGCGAATGGGTTTTCCTGATTAAAGATCTGGAAAAACTCGGTCAACTCACGTTCAGGAAATGTTCGATTCCAATGGTCGACCAATTCAACATGGTCCCCGAATCCATAGGTAACGGAACCGTTGAGTCATTTTTTGCACCCTATGTTTGCGAAGATCATGGAGACATGGAAGTACTTCTCGACGTAAAAGGCGACAAGGCATCTATCACGGCACAGTCGGCCCCTGAAAAAGCTTGTCAGAAATGCCAGCAAAGCTTGATATTTGACGCCATGGCTGACAGCTATTTCCTATTCCTGAGTCCTACTGAGTCAAAAGTCAGTAAAGCCTCTTAATCACCGTTTTCGTAAGGGGGCGGCGCATGGATAACAATGCTCTGACCAGCGCAGCACTTGACAATTTGCGCCGAGAGAGCCTACCCATCGTCATCGCTGCGCTGGATGAAATTCGGTTAACGGGAACTCTACAGGACGAGACTCGCTCACGCCTGCGCGCGGCATTGATCGAAACGTCCGACCTGATGAATCTAGTCCTCAATTGGACCGTCAAACCTCAGTTAGAGACCACCGATACTAATATCGCAAATGAGCCCATGTCGGATGACGAAGCTGCACGTCTCATGGCGGAAATGGATGCCCCTAGCCCACAACAAAGCAGCGAATCTGCGATGTCAGACGACGAAGCACAGCGGCTACTCGCCGAAATGGACGCACCGACTCCTGTCAGCGAACCCAAAATTGCGACACAGCCGCCAGCAAGGGAACCTCCCTCAGATACGCGAGATATACCCGAAATTGAGGAGTGGGAGTCCAACGACTTTGCCTCCGATCCTGAGATGATGAAAGATTTCCAGTCTAACTCCACCGAAATCATGCAAACTCTAGACGAGTGCATTTTGCGCTTGGAGCAAAACCCTGAAAGCAAAGATACGATCGAAGAGATATTCCGCGCCGCCCACACACTTAAGGGCGCGTCCGGGATGTTTGGATTTCGTGCCATAGAACGACTCACCCACAGACTGGAAAACCTGTTTGATAACGTTCGCAAAGGCAAACTAACTCCCACATCCGATACCATCGATATCATATTGGCAGCGATCGACTGTTTAAAAAAACTCATAGAGGCCGTCTTCAATCAAGAACCATCTGGTATCAAGACCGCACCAATCATAAGACACTTGGAAGATGCAGCAGCAGGCAGACCTGCCAAGATCATAGCCACCCAAGAGCGGCCGAACAAAAAAAAGAATGCTGGCAGTGACATTAGCCATGCCGAAAAAACAGTCGAAAAATCCAATAGCCACGTCAACGACGACAAGGCTGTGCAAGCAAAGAAAAAAACTGAGACATCTGAAACTATTCGAGTCGACCTTGAAAAGCTTGACGCGTTGGTCAACCTAGTCGGGGAGCTTGTGATTGATCGCACCAAGTTTCAAAACATTGCCGAATCCATGAGACTGCAGAACTCTCATGGAAAGTATACGAGCTCCATGACAGAGACATTACAGCAGTTTGGCCGTCACATGAACGAGATCCAGGAAATCATCATGAAGGTGCGAATGGTACCAGTGGGAACCATATTCAATAAATATCCCCGCATCGTTCGCGACCTCGCACGGCAACTGGGAAAAAACATCAACCTCGTCATTCAAGGTGAAGAAACCGAGTTCGATAAAACACTTGTCGAACAGATCGCCGATCCATTGGTGCATCTGATTCGCAACGCCTGCGATCACGGCATCGAGTCTCCTGATTCACGCGCAGCAGCGGGAAAAGACGAGATGGGGACCGTTATTTTATCAGCCAAGCAAGAAGGCAACCAAATCGTTATACAGATTGCCGATGACGGCAAAGGCATGGATGTAAAAAGGATTCGCAGCAAGGGTGTCGAAAAAGGCCTTATCAAGAGTGATGCGGTCTTGAGTGACCACGAAATTTTTAATTTGATCTTTGAACCAGGGTTCTCCACAGCCGAAGCCGTGACAACAGTCTCCGGCCGAGGGGTCGGAATGGATGTGGTTCGTAAGCAGATTTCTAAATTAAAGGGCACAGTTGACATCGATTCTGCAGTCGGAAAAGGCTCAACTATAACCATTCGCCTTCCCTTAACCCTGGCAATTGTCCACAGTCTGATGGTTGAGGTTGGCGAAGAAACGGTGGCTATACCGCTAAACTCGGTGATTGAAAGCATTCGCATCAAAACAACTGATATTCAGACTGTAGGTGAATCCTCAGTCCTGAAACTACGGGATAAGGTCATTCCAATCTACCACCTGGAATCAATTCTTGGTTTGGACCGCAAACATGCGGATTCATGGTACGGAACGTCTAAGCAGTCTTCTCACGGAACTCCTACGACATCACAACGAGCACGCAGTGACGATCGAAAATATGCAGTTATCATCGGCAACGCAGAGCGTAGATATGGCGTGGTCGTCGACTCTCTGATCAACCAACAAGAAATGGTTATCAAACCTTTAGGTAACCTTATGCAGGGCATCCCGTGCATTGCAGGCGGTGCCATTCTGGGTGACGGCGAGGTTGTTTTGGTCATGGATACCGCGGAACTCGAAGACTTTCATAAAAGCAAGAAAACCAGGATCAGCGCTGCCTGAGTGTTGAACTGATCACGGAGGACGGACATGGGAATAGACGTATGGGGCCAAGAAAACGAAGACGGTGGCGATGTATATCGAGGTCTGTTCGCCATCACGCGTTCGTTGGATGAGAATCAGGTCGTTGGTCAACCGAATCAGCTTCGATTCCTGCATTTAAAAATTGGCGCTTTAGCCTATTTACTGGAGTCAGAAAAAATTCTTGAGATTCTCATGGTGCCAAAGCTAACATTTGTTCCGAACGGCCCAACCTACGCAGAGGGCGTCATGAACCTCCGTGGGAAGATTATTCCAGTTATCAACCTCAAGAAAATGCTAGGTGGACTGCGCGAGCAGGCGACAGCCAGCACCAGGGTTCTTGTTTGCGATTCTGGGGATAATGCTGGCCCAATTGCAATTATCGTTGACGCCGTAACAGGAATTATCTCCGTCACGGCCGCAGATATTGATGAACAAGCCCAACCAGCTGCCGAAACAGGTCTAGATCTTATGTCTGGCGTCTCAAAACGCGACAAGCATTTAGTCGGAATTTTAAGCGTCTCAAAAATCATCTCAGCTGCCAAAAGCCATAGCTCGGCACCTGGCACACAAAAAGTAGGTTAAGAATAAATTTAGGGGCCACTCGCTCCCCTACTACAGAAAATCTTGCTGAGAATAAGCGAATTTTGGATAACTAGAACGAGCGTTCTTAAATAAAATGCTGCATGTGGCCCGGTTCAGGTCCGCATGCAGCATTTTTTATAATCCATTAATACCTCTTTTGATCGACGTATTTTTAAATAAAATCTGGAGTCCAAAAATATTACGAATACTTTAAAATCTGAATAATTTGGTCACTTGCGCTTCAAACAAACAACGCTACTGCGGCCATAGGATGCTTCGCTGAACGTGACCTTAGAAATTAAATTAGCGGCCATCACGCAGGAACGTTCCAATGGAAGAGCATATGATCCGGACCAAAACCACCAGCGATGATGACCGTCAGTTCTGATTTCCCATGAATGACCGCCTAAATAACTGACCATCGCCTCAAATGAATGGGAGGCCGACGCTGCTCTAGGTGACGCGATATCGCTTGCGCTCTCAGGCGGAGACCACTTATCACCATCAATCGATTTACAAGCGTCTTTGGCGTCAACAAAGCCTCTCTGCTTATTGAGGAATGCTAGTTCTACACCCGGTGAAAGTTGCTCTTCCGCCCTGATGGCGCGACCAGTCTCCAAATTGCGAGTTGGGTCCTCAACCTTATGAAAGCAAAAGGCCTCTGGCTCATTCTCATTTGAATTTATGTGATTTTGAACGTCATCAAGTGAACTGCAGATTTTGAGTTCTCTAGAATCTGGATTTTCAGAGTCCGTAGCTCCGCTCTCTGACTGTTTAGGTGCCGCCTCTGGTTCAGTTTTTGACGTCTTCGGATTGTCGCATGACGCAAAGATCACAAACATCAAAAATATTCCAAATACATTCTTCACAAGAGCCTCCACAGAATTCAGAGACCCTACCGACAACTTTTTTCCAGTGAAAAATTGCATCATCATATCCTCCTGAACGTCTTCAAACGATATCTCGGTTAAAACCACTCCTTAATCTTGAACCAGGTTTCAAATACGCGCCGTTGAGCGGCGGTCAGATATCCGTATGCCGACGCCGGAGGATGCCTGTCCCGCCAACTTCAGACAAGAAAATACGGACGTTGGTAATATTATTCTGTTCGGCAGTGTTCGGCGTTTCGCCTGCTACCCCGGGGGAAACCGCTGACACAGATAACCTGCCGATTTACTAGCTGATACGTTTTTTTGCGCCAGCAGGACGTCTATCGAATTTTTAAAATTTCTGACACTGCTCCAAACGACCTCAGACTAAGTTGAGGCATTCAATCGAATTTAAGGTGAATTTTGAGTAATCGCCGCCTAAACTGACATCTGATTCGCAATCAAGCGCAACTAACATATTCGAAAATATATTATCAAAATTTTATTGAGGCGAGATCTCGGAGGCCTTATGAAAAATGTCCTTTTGGTTTTGTTCATGGTTGTTTCATATAAATGTTTAGCTGGTGAAAAAATTCCTGTGGTTGATATTTTTACCCTGAAGTCACTGCCTAGGCTCCCCATACTTGCCGAGGGCTGTGAAGGGGAATGCTGCGGGCTGTTGAAATCACAAAAGGCACTTGCCGATATTAATCTTGCGGAAGGTCCAGGTAGAGGGTCTAAAAATGTTGGCGTTATAAAAAAAGGCGAAGTGTTAGACAGCGTTGAGTTCTTCATTAAGATATTGAAGTTTGGCTCGACAAAGGTCAATGGAAAGAAACTGAAGGTTTTCACTTACGTCGCTGAAGGCAACGTGTCGATTTGGGATGGTAAAAACGTCCGCGCTACTGAATGCAATTTGGGAGAAGATGTCTGCGACGATAACCTCAAACAAGCATCAACAGAAAGCTGGCTCCGTATAAAATCAAAAAGAGGTGCCACGGGCTGGGCAAATATTCCGGCGAGGGGCGACGGCATACTTGACTATGACTCGTGTCACTAAGCATTTAAGCCGAAAGAATGTTAAATTCAGAGACACTTAATTGATTATTTATTGCTGGCGAAGATCAATCAATCGTTATCAGTTATTTGTCGCCGATTTACATCCGTGCAACCGATAGGATCTTTGAAGACGCACTCTACGTCGACCAAATCCATCGAGCTACACGTACCATCACCCAGAATAAATTATTTAACGTCAACAATGTAGACAAAATTAAAATTCTTACCTAGGCCATCATTTAGGGTGCCTACGCTGATGTCGCACGACATGCCACTTTGAAGTTGGATTTTATCTTTTAACGGATCAAATACGACCCGTTCGCCGCAATTAATATTTTGAACGGTTATTCAGGACCTGTTATTCAGGGCCACATACCTTCTTGACTATTGATTGATCTGCTACATCAATGAGCAATCAGTTAGGTTTTCCCCAAATATCCCCGAAATATTTTTCCCTCAGTCTTAGCGATAAAAGTCGCTCTCACTGGCATTTAGCCCGCATTAATCAAATTGTTCGGGCTAGGACAGTAACGTGGGCGCGGAACTAAATGGCTGATTAATTTGAAAACCACGGCAATAATTATTCCTTAATGCGCCAAATTAAGTCGCACAAATCACAGCAAAAAGAAGACTTTCTTTAGTTTTTTGCAAGCGCCACCGATAAAACCGGGTCTCGTTTTTAAAAACTGGAGGAACTATGAATTCTTGGATTAGTGCTATCGCTATTTCTGGAATGACGCTGTGGGGATGTGTTCCACCCGAGGAACGGTCACACTTAAAGATCCTTGGAGGTATTGAAACGGATGAAAATAAGGCTGTTGTCTTTGTTAGAAGCGAGCGTTCAGGCTGTACAGGGACTTTTGTAGCAAAGAATGCAATTTTGACAGCAGCCCACTGCCTTGGCATGAAATACAAAGGTAAGACTCCAGCTAGAGACATCCCACACCCACGTTATCCTAAAGGAGGGTCTTCCGCGACCGGGGATGCTCGCTACGATCTAAGAATTCTAACTTTCGGCGAGTCTCTGTCGGAAACCTATGTCAACATTTCCTCAACTGCACCTTCTCATGGGGATACAGCGCGGGCCATTGGGTTCGGCTGCAATGCATTTGATCCGGACGACGAGGAAGCTACCAGAGGAGCTGGTACAAAACGGGCCGGAAATATAAAAATTGATTTGATCCAGGCGGGATATTTAGCAGCTATAGATAGTGACGTGGATACTTGTCCCGGTGATAGTGGCGGGCCTTTATTGAGCGAGCAAGGTGAGCTAGTAGGCGTTGCCTCCCGTATAACTTGGAGCAGTGGAAATATAAATAGTTTCTGGGCCGACCTTACTAGCGAAGAAAATAGACGATTCATAAGTCAAACCTTATCCACGGCAGATTCGCCATCTCAGGGTGGAGACAATCAAAATAATGATAACCCATCGGATAACCAATCATCAGACAGCAGTCAGAACACCCCTCCCTCAAATTCGGCTGAAGTCGATTGTGTAAGAGATTATTCGCTAATTCGCGCAGGCGGCACTGGTATCTGCATCAATCGAACATCTGGATTCTGTTATCGATTTGATTCAGGCGATGTTTTGTATGATCTCGGACGGGTCGCGTGCTCTGGAGCACCAGGTGGCTCAGGCAACCCACCTAACAATTCAAGCCCAGGCAATAGCGGAGGCTCATCACAGCAACAGCCATCTCAACCCTCAGAGATCCTAGATTGCAATCGTGACTATCTGCGGATTATTAATTCCACGAATAGCGGTATCTGTTTAAATCGCTCCTCGGGCCTATGCTATAAGTATTCCAATGGCGATATTCGTTATAATGAAGGGCGTGTGACATGTCCTAGTCGTTGAAACACCTAATTCGGAAATATCATCGAATGAGAATATGATTCTGATAATTCTAATTCAGACAATTCAGAAATTCAGGAAATTCAGGGACACATAACTGGTTGACTATTGATTGATCTGTAACATCAATAGTCAACCAGTTATGTGTCCCCGATTATATATTGGCGGTCATATGGTTGGTCTGGCCTCGTACCGCGCAGTTATCATGACCCACTACAAAACGAACAAAAGCTTAAATGATTAGACATTTGGGGGACCAACGACGAAACCCAAATAGAATCCTGCCGTTCAGCCCTAGCAAGAGTGATCATAGGCTATTTAGGTTTCGTCGTGTGTGGAGTTCAGCTGATAAAGTAGACTCTCAGTGTCCCCAAATTTATTTCTTTTGACGGAATGTCAAAAAAACCAACAGAGCAAATCGAGATCCGCGATATAACCGCCCGTACTTATTGAATAAAATAATATTTACTGCTTGGGATAATTCTTGCATCCATCTCGACATGGATTGTAATTTAAACCCAAACCCACAGACGGGCAAAAAAATGCTGCGACAATCTTCACGTTTACTATTTGTCGCATGTCTCAGCGTGATCGGCGCTTGTGGCCAAGCACCTGAGGTCAGTTCGCGACTGAAAAACAATTCGTCAGAGGACTTATTTGCTCAGGTTGTGAGTTCCGAGGGCTCCAAGGTTCGCCTGATGGCAGCCGCTCCGAAACGTTACGAGACGATGTGGTTTTGTCTTGGAGATGCTGAATGTACGCCAGATTCTGGGAAAATCCTAGGCGCAGGTCTTGTTTCGACTGAACGCGCCTTTTTCGAATTCCCCGAAGTGATCACGGTCAATGGCGCTACCACAATAACATTAGTTGCAGCCAGCAAAGATTCCAACATCCAGAAAGTTAGAGTGATCAGAGTTGTACCGATCCAAGGGGACACCACCCCCTCGTCCTTTGAGTGGCAAAAGCAGATTGAGCTAGTGTCTATTCCATCTGTTAGTCGGACTTGTGACGAGAGTCGATTCAAGCGATTTTATTGTGAGATTATGCGATATACCCGTAATCCCTATCTAGGATCCGGCGATCCAGCTACAGATGTTCACGAGACCCAGCATTTCATGCTTCATGAGCAGGCTCGATCAGGCAGTAAATTTATTTACTGGCAGCATGGGAAAGGAGCTTATTTCCCCGAGCCGAAGACGCTGACACGCGATATTGTTGATAAGATCATATTCAAACAAGGCATGTACTATAATACCTACATCAGTTCACGCCCAACCCAAGTTCTCGGTGAGAATATTGTGGATGAGTGGAGAGCCTATTTGACGGAAGAAATTTACGGGATCGAGGTCGGGAACTCTCGAGGCATGGGAGCCGGCGGCGTCGAATTTCTCTACTACAACGCAGCCATGATTAGCGTTCTGGCAGAACGCGAACCAGAGTTTCTAACTAAGAAGAATGGAATTGCCATTTTTGCCATGCTTGCGGAAGTAGCCCAGGAATGGAGCATTGCACGAGGCGTCGAAAAAAATTTCTTCGATGGCATAGCTCAGCAGCGCGCTCAAAAGATCCTTGAATTAATGAGACAGGATCCGGCCCACGCCCCGATGCGAGAGACCCTTAAAAAGATCTATGGTGCAGCTTGGACAAAACGAGTTATGGGGTTCTAAGATCACCCAACTAGAGATTCAAGATCGAAATTTGCTTGTTGGTCAAGGCTCAGTTTAAAGCAACCAACCAAAGTGTGAGAGCCTGGATCCATACGCCGGGCGAGCTGATTTATCGTAGCCCTCGAAGTATTCGTCACGGTCCTCGGAATTCAGGGACACGGAATTCAGAGAATTCAGGGACACATAACTGATTGACTATTGATTGATCTGTAACATCAATGGGCAATCAGTTATGGGTCTCCAGTATATAAGCCGTTTTACAGCTTTGCCCTTACGCGACCAACCCGACCATTAGCATCTAAAAACATCAAATATGAGATCTTAAGGGATGGGTCATAAATCTTCACGGTCCGGTTGAAACGACCATTTTCATCACCGCTTAAAATGGGCTCAACGACTAAGTCTTTAAGCTTGAATACATGAATAGTTGGGTGAGAACTCAGAGGATTGGCAACACTGACTTTTACTTCAGCCTCAAAACGCTCTGCGAATGTATAATGGATTTTATCACCCCACTCCGTACTGGTCACGGAGCAATGCGCCACTTTAGACGACCCAGGTGTTGTAACCTCAAGGCGAATGCTCTGGCCGTTCAAACTTGTCAATCCAACGAGCTTCGCCGGTAGAGAAGCCACGTCATCAGCCACGCAGGGAATCGCGGCAAACGCTAAATTGGAGAAAAAACTCGTAATCATCAAAGCAAAACTGAAAGCCAGCGTTTTCATAAGAGATATCTCCTTTTATGGTCCTATCATCTCGATTTACACGGCGACGTGTAACATTATATTAGATGTAAATAAACTATATAAAAAAAACCTTTGATATCGCTTTTAGCGAATCTGTCACATATCCCTCGAAAGAAGTACGACGGCAGCCTAAACGCCTAAGTTCAGGGGGTTTTTTCCTAGGGCATTTAGGGACACTGGAGTTCCGCTGATAAAGTAGACACTCAGGACGCCCTTGTTTTTGCTTCATACAATGCAGGTGACAAATATCCAAGCGTTGAATGAAGTCTCTCACGATTATAGACCATTTCAATCCAC
>JBIIGV010000169.1:0-5411 GCA_044236265.1 Oligoflexales bacterium | reverse complement strand
CTGTGAAGAAGCTTGGGTTGCAAATCGTCCGGGGGCAACGCTTGCTCGCCTTGGCGTTGATATCATGATGAATCCTAGCGCCAGTCACTTTGCATTTGGAAAGCGCCAGATTCGTGAGCGCTTTGTTGCAGAAGGGTCGAGAGCTTTCAACGTTGCGTACCTATATGCCAATCTTTTAGGAAATGAAAGTGGACGCATCATTTTTGATGGTGGCGCGATGATTGCATCCGAGGGGAAAATCGTTGGCCGAGGGCCACGATTTGGCTATCAGGATTTTATTACAACCGTTGCCGTTGTAGATATTGATCTAAATCGTATGAACAGAGCGAGGTCAGGGTCTTTTCAGCCTTTGATAGGCGAGGAAACAGGACACAGTGTCGATATTGATTTTGAATGGCCGGAGATTGACGGGTCGGCCTCATCGGAGGCTGAGTTTGCTGATGGGTGGGAGTTAGCTGCGGAGCTTAAGGCTGAGGAATTCACCCGCGCTGTTGCTCTTGGCTTGTTCGACTTCTTGCGCAAGAGCAGGCTGCATGGTTTCACTATTTCTATTTCTGGTGGAGTGGATTCTGCTGCTGTGACCGCATTGGCAGCAATGTCGATCAAGTTAGCAGAATCCCAAATTGGCATGTCCGGCGTCAAAGAACGATTAGGCTATATTTCAAAAATCCATAACTGCCACTCGGTTTCAGACGTCGTGAGAAGCTTGATATCGTGTGCTTATCAATCCACGAACAATAGTAGTGATCTTACCGCGGATGCCGCAAAGTCAGTATCTGAAGCATTAGGTGTCGAGTTCTACGATTGGACTGTGGATGAACTGACTGAGACTTATAAGTCTATTGTTGGGAGTGCAACGTCGACCGAGTGGGACTGGAAGACGCACGACACAACATTGCAGAACATTCAGGCTCGCGCGCGTGGTCCATCCATTTGGATGCTGGCGAATCTTAAAAACCATTTACTGCTCGCAACGTCCAATCGAAGTGAAGCGGCAGTTGGCTATGCGACCATGGATGGAGATACCTGTGGTGGTTTGTCACCTTTGGCTGGGATTGATAAAGCGTACCTTCGTCGTTGGCTCGTGTGGCTTGAAAAGATCGGACCCGCGGGTCTTGGGCCTGTGCCTTCCATGGCAAAGGTCAATAAAATTCCTCCGACCGCAGAGCTACGCCCGGCTGCCATGCATCAAACTGACGAGGCAGATTTAATGCCTTACGATGTGTTGGATTTAATCGAGCGTGCGGCCATTCGTGATAAAAAATCACCGCGAGAGGTTTACTCGACGGTGACCGGGAAATTTCCTGGCGCAACCAGCGAGCAGAGGAAGCTTTGGGTCAAGCGTTTCTTTATGCTTTGGTGTCGTAATCAATGGAAGCGTGAGCGATATGCGCCAGGTTTTCATTTGGATGATGAGAGCCTTGATCCGAAAACGTGGTGCCGATTCCCGATTCTGTCTGGGGGATTTCTCGAGGAGTTGCAGCAATTGGACGGAGTGAAATAATGCCAGGACTTCATGCGCTCCAAAGTCGGTTTTTAGATTTATTGCTCAGCAGCGGAGCGCTCAGATTTGGTGAATTCATGACCAAATCCGGACGTCAGTCTCCCTACTTTATTAATACCGGTGCTTTTGATCATGGCCGGTTACTGGGTGACGTAGCTGCATGTTATGCGCAGCTCATTCGTTCAAAGTTTAAAGATCAAATTCATCTATATGGACCTGCGTACAAAGGTATCACGTTAGCCGCTTCGACTGCAGTTGAGCTATCCAAATCCAGTGGCGAAGAGATCCCTTTCACATTTAATCGCAAGGAAGCCAAAGACCACGGCGAAGGTGGTGTTTTTGTTGGGCGGCCATTGGTGCCGGGTCAGTCTGTTATCGTAGTCGAAGACGTGATGACAGGTGGTACGAGCATTCGAGAGACAATGGCTTTATTGCGTCCACGGAATGTCACGATTCGTGCAGTTATCATCGGCATTGACCGACAAGAACGCGGCGTTGGCGAAAGACAGGCATCATTGGAGGTGCAGGCTGATTTTGGATGCCCGGTTTATTCAATTCTAACCATCGACGATATTGTTCAGGCGCTATGGAATCAGGAACGCTTGGGAAAAATCTGGATTGATGGACAGATCAAATCACGTATTGATAGCTATCGTGCTGATTGGGGATGAGACGTTTGCGGTGATTGCAGTCTCGTGAAGTCATTACTCTATAAATTAAGTAGTTGTTTAACGTCGTTATCAATCGCATCAGCAAGTGCTGATAGCTGAGTCACTAATTTATTTTTCTTGCCCTTGCTGGGCTCATATCTATTATTTGCATCACCGTCAGCTGCATGGGCAGATGCGGATGAGCCTTTAATCAGTCTCAATCCATGACTGCGTGGTGGTGGATTTTGTTTCGGGTTTTGGCCATCCATGGCTGTACTCCCATTGCATTAAGATTCTCTGTCAACTAAGGTAGATGTCGAGTTTCTACCGCAAACATTTGCTTGATATATCGGAGCCTGTCTCTTGGTCTTAACCCTGAAAAATTTGCCTAGTATGACCAAGGTTTGTAGCAAGGTGTTGTTATGAGCGCAAAAGCTGTCAGTTCTGCGATCGGGATTAATCTTTTCGCCATTGTTTTAGGTATTATTTTCGGAGATTTCCTTGGGCCTAGGGCTTCAGGTTTAGCCTTCTTAGGTTGGTTTCCTGTGGCGATCATGAAGGGGTTGGCCTCTCCGCTACTGTTTTTGGCCATTTTACATGGAATGATGAGTGATGAAATTTCCGGGCGTGGTGCTCGTCGTCTTTTCATGACCTGCGGCATTAATGCGCTGGCCGCCATGTCGATTGCTATGCTTCTCGTGGATTTGCTCAAGCCTGGATTGTCGCTAACCCAATTGGTCCAAGGGGTGATGAATCACTCGAGTGGTCTTACCGGCGCGCCCATAAAACAAGTGACGTGGTATGAGGCTCTAAAATCTCTTATTCCCGAGTCGGTACTCGGACCTTTTGTCAACAATAACGTACCTGCGATTTTAGTGTTGGCCCTTTTGTTTGGATTTGCTGTTCGAAGAGCAGGGCTGAGTGAGACAGTTCCTCAAGCTTGGTTTTTGAGGTTACGTGACGTGGTTCAGGTCGCGTTGTCCATAGTTGCTCAAATGATGATGGTTTTGATGACCATCATGCCGATTGCTATCTTTGCAGCGGTAGCCAAAGCCACAGGCGAGCACGGAGTCGGTGTCTTCAAAGGTCTTGGCTACTATGTTGTCATTTGTATTGGCGGCATGATTTTGCAGATCGCCATCATTTATCAGGGGTGGATTCGTCTATGGGCAGGGCGATCGCTGATGCAGTTTTGGCGAGCCGCTCGTCGACCAGTGGTTTTTGCGTTTGGAGTTAACAGTAGTCTCGCTACGTTGCCGGCGACGCTGGCTGCGCTGAGTGATCTTAATGTTAAACCTGGATCATCCCGGCTTGGCGCATGCATTGGTACTAATTTTAACAACGATGGGATCTTGCTATATGAAGTGGCTGCAGTGATGATGCTGGCGCAGGCTGCCGGTTTAGATTGGTCAATAGGGCACCAGCTCTGGATTGCTATGGTCTGCGTACTGGCCACGTTCGGTGTTGGTGGTTTTCCGGAAGCTGGTATCATTGCTTTGGCTCTGGTCTTGTCAACAGCTGGTCTGCCTGCAGAAATTCTGCCGCTTCTACTACCTGTCGATTGGGTCGTAGCACGGATGCGCAGTGCTACCAATGTGGTCAGTGATATGACGGTATCATTGGTGATAGATGCCGACAGTCAAAAGTCAACTTAGTGCGTGATTTGGCATCTTGTGGCATTGAATTCAACCAAACTGCAGAGTTTCCCAATGGGAGCATATGTGCCGATGAATTTATCTGCCGCATATTCGTCCGCGTTCCGTCCAGGCCAACCCGCTTGCCAAATTGGAATTTTACTCAGATCTCCAGTGAAGTTGGTTGTCGGTAGAAGATTTCGATAAATCATAATGGGAATCGTTCCCTTTACTCGCTCCAGATAATGAGCATGAACAGGAAGTTGCTCTGGCCTTCGTGACGCAATCACAATAGTGACAAATCCAGACTCATCAACCTTAGCGTTGCTATCTGAGACGCAGCCTGATGTGGTTGTTGAGAGTGCTGAGCCAATGCAGAACGACCAATAACGGACGTCGAATAGGCCAGGTCTATCGAGGTCGTCAATCGATTGTGCAGATCGCGGGGCTTTGAATTTTATTACGGCGACATCCTCGTCAGCACCACGCATTTTTAAGCGGGCAGAAACATAGTTCGTATCCCTGTTTGCATAAAGTCCCATGCCATTGTGGTGAACGAAGCGGATATTTCCGTTATCGTCTGGTCCAGGCGGCAGATTTGCTGCTTGTCCGATCCCTTGGGGGGCTTTGGGCACTTCAATCGTAATGGCCTCCGGGCAAGCCACCGGTGCACCTGTCCGGGCATCGAATGTTTCTATGCGCGGCAATGCAACTGCTCCTGTTGCTCCGGGCCCGTCTTTGGGATCATAGATGCGGTACCAGATTTCGCGATTTTGCTCTGAGGTGGGGCTCGTGCTGGAACTGAGGGATGTTGAATCTTGAGTTATAATTTGCTGCTGTGGGTCGAACCAAAGTGTGTAGCTGTCAAATGCTTGCCAAAATCCTGTTTGAAATGGATTGTCATAGCCTACGTCAGACTTGATTTCCTGATCTGAGATTCCGGCAACGCTATCCATTTTATTTGGGTCGTAAAGGTTGTAACCCATGTAACGCCCATTCGGATAAACGCCGCTGACGCGAATGTGGATCGGTTGATCCTTTGGTAGTTTAAACATGTAACGGTAGTAGGAAACCTGAGTATCGGGAAAGGCTCCTTCATCGCCAGGCTTCTGGGAAAACCTGGTCCATTGGGCTGAACAGTCTGTAGCTGTTGGTCGCACAGATGTTGATGGTTGAGCTGATACGTTTTCGCACGCAGCTAAACTTATTGTTATCGCGGCTGCGCTCATTAGCAATTGTATGGATCGGTCCAAGGAAGGCCCCCTAGCTCAAAAATTACGCACTCTCATGGAGCCCCCGACTATCACTGCGCTCAGGGCGTGTCTAGAAGTTTGTAGTTGCGGCGCCCTGAAACACTGCTTAACGCTAGCTAGGACGTTACATTACGTTTCCTAATGATTGAAACTATTGGCTGAGTGAGTCAGTAAAGGACTACTTGCCCTCGCGGTAAGGTTGTCCTCGCGCAATAACCTGTTTGGGTGACTTAGGAGTCTGTTTTTCAATGCCCCCGGAGGTACAAACCAAATAGTCAAAAAAGCCTTTATAACGCTCTTTGCCCTCATCCCTAACTGGGCGCCCCACGACTACTGCAGTTTCATCAGCGGCTAGTTGCATGGCCGGTGA
>JBIIGV010000168.1:0-5426 GCA_044236265.1 Oligoflexales bacterium | reverse complement strand
TAGGCACGGTTCTGCTCCAAGCGAGCAATGCGCTTTTCTAGAAGCTTTAATCGCTCGTCAAGCTCCACAACCGCCGCTGCGGTTTGGTAAACATGGTGATTGAGAGCCCACTGTCTTCCCAGAGCCATTCGAAGAAGCGGGCCAAGGATTCTGTTTACGAGCATCCCCTTAATTCCCGCAACGACAGGACCTGCTAGTTTTCGATGACTAGAAAATAAATAGGGCGCGGTCACTTCAAGATTGTCTGCAATATGGTTCAAGTCTGTTCTTGAAACCGAAAGACTTCGAGCGTCCTGCAAAACCGCATCATGCGCTAGACCGAGGCGTGATTTTACTTCCTTAATCCTCTCAAGTTCGACTCTTAATATGTCTTCATTTGACGCTGTCATCAGTTCAACCACTCCCCCAAGGTATCATGAGGCCTTACAGTTTAAATGAGTCTGCCTGCTTCATTATTCTTTAACATAAAACCAACCAAGAGTATCGCGTCCCCATTTCCACGATGGCTTTGTAGAGACTTGGAGAGAGCAATAGTCTTTAGTATTAAACGCCTGAGGGCAATTTAATGACTGCTCGTCACCGATTTTTAAATCCACACCACCAGTGATCGCATCTAGCTTGTCGATTTTAGACTCACCGCCCCCAAGTTTTTGACCATCAGAGCCCTTAATAGTCCATGTCACAGTCAACGGATAAAGGTTTTCCGGATGCTCAATAAATATTGAGACTGGCTTACCCGGGTAAAAGATCTCTGCGCCACTTGCAAGCCACTGTCCATTTCTTCCTCGCGGAGATATGGGAGCATTTATCGCTAAAGGCATTTGAGGGGCACCTAGCACTTCCGAGCGGAAAATGACCTGACGAGGAGCTAATCTTACTTTGTGACCTACGGCCAAAATCAGTCCGAATATCAAAACCAAAGTAAGGAAAAACTCTTTGCGGCTTCTATTTGTAGGTCTCGCTGAAACCTCAATAGCTGCTATTAAAACACCCAATACGCAACTAAAGCTTTGAAAAATAATGTGAACTCCGAACCAAAAACTACATGAAATTGAAGCAAGTGCTGCGGTAACGGGAAGCATGCCCGAGGAAAATATCTGAGCCCTGCGGGAAATAAGCCAAGAAGAAAATAAAAGAAGCATTGCATATGCATTGATGCTTCCAAGCTCAGCAGGGATCATGCCGTAAAACGCTGACGGTAGATCAAGATAGCCATACACCGGGGCCCCACTTTTCTCGACCACCGTTAAATACTTCCGGTAGTAGGAATGATAGGTGCCAAAGCCCGCGCCATCAAGCACGTGGGACCTAGCAGCCGCGCTCATGACTCTCAAGCTCGTCGCACGGATGCTATCGGTTTCCCATAAATGATTTGCCAAGGTATCCATTATTCCGTCTCCAAAACGCGGATCTTTAGCAAATCTGGAAAAAACATCACGGGTAGAATCAGGAATTTTCGTCCAAAGTAGCGCCAAAATCAGGACCGATATAAGGATCACGACTGACTGCTTGGTCGACCACTTTGAAGTGGACCTTGCAAAGAAGCGAATGGAAAAAATTAAAAATGCGACAAAACCGCCGAAAAAAGCGCTGACGAAAAAAGTTCTGCCGCCGGTTTTGTATCCTGCGATAGCAATAAGAATTACAGCTGCGGCCATCATGCGGCTTGGATTTTCAAGGAGCTTTCCCAACATAAAAGCCAGGGCCGCGGCAAACAAAACGGTCGACGCTCCCGAGTCCTCAAACAAGGCTGCTGATCGTCCTGCAGATACAGCCGACCCCGATCCTACGGCCATGAAATTTAGGTCGTAAAAACCTTGTAAGAGAGCGACCGTGACATTTGCGGCAAGAATGAAGATCACAAGATACCAAAGCCACCTACGCTGACCAATCGATGCGGAGCGATAGATATCTGGTAGGGCTGTCATTAGAAGAAGCATCACCCCGACGTTAGCCGCAAGTCTCGTGGCATAATTCCACTGAAAATAAGCCGATACATCTTTTGCAAGCATAAAGTCTTGGACAGGTATGCCGATATGAATGGCCGGGGTAAAAATTGATACCCATGAATGGGCCAACAAGAGCCCAACGAATATGGCTGCAAGCCAGCAGCCCCAGATTTTCCTCAAAAACAAAGCATCTATTACCACGTGTAGGCAGCAAAATATCCACAGCCCCTGTCTTAGCTCGATTGCCAGTCCGTGATTCCAAAATGCCTCTGGCCTGACAAAAATCAGTGCTAAAGCCATCAAAATCGCCAAAGAATAGATGGAGCTATTTGAAGTCTTGCGCAAAAAACTGTGATAAAGTCTTGAAATCAATTTTAATCCAGTGGGATATTTAGTAATCAAATGCCTATCATGACTTGGATTGTCTTATGTCGCTTGAAAAAGATTTAACCACCGCTGCTGAAATTTCAAGGAAATTATCTGGTTCACCCGTAAACCCCATAGCGGCAAGTTTAGAAAAAAATAGTCAATCAGCCTTAGTGGCCAATAGTCCTCAGCCCCATGGTATTGAGTCCTCAAGTTTTGGATTACTGGCTAAATTTCGGCGTCTTGGGCAAGTTTTGCGAACCCTACCGCGCGCACCGATACACATCGACAATCTCCTTGCAGAAAATCACAAGCGAAAAATCGAAACTGATCAACATCAACGTCAAATTGACGAGCTTTTAAATGACATCAATCATTTGCGTGCGGCCATGGGAAGACTCTCGCAGGTCCCAACATCATCTCGTCAAGGAGCATCTGAGCAAACATTAAGCCCCCTCTGGGACCACTACTACCGAGCTTTTGAAGATCGATTCCGAGGCAGTGAGACCTCCATTCAGGAAAAGCAATCTCAGTATGTCGCGCAAATCCAATCGCGACTTTCTGCAAAGGCCTTGGTTGTAGACCTTGGTTGCGGCCGCGGCGAGTGGCTAAAGCTTTTGAAAGTGCAGGGTTTTCAGGTTCTTGGAGTGGATTCAAATGATGCCATGATCAAAGAACTCAAAGGTTCAGGTGTTTCGGTCATTCACCAAAACGCTCTTTCTTGGCTTGCTGATCAACCGTCTGAATCTGTGGATATGATCACAGCGTTTCACGTAGTCGAGCATCTTGCACCGAATGAATTATTACAGATGCTTGCTGAGATCGCCCGTGTTCTGAAGAAATCTGGACTTGTCCTGCTTGAGACACCAAACCCAGAAAACTTGATAGTCGGTGCCTGCAACTTCTGGACAGACATTACCCATGTGAAACCCATACCACCACAGACTTTAGGTTTCATGTTGGATTTCCTCGGATTTACGCAGCTTGAATGCATTCGCTCTAGCCCACCTAGAGAGGGCGCCAATCCCCAAAACCCCCTGGAAGCTCCCCAAGACTATGCAATCCTTTCCCAGAAGCGGTAATCAAGATCACCATGTCGGGTAAGCCAATCATTCTAATAGCCGCCCCCACCCTAGCGATTCATGACGCCATTGGTAGGGATTTGCTGATTGGACAAAGAGCACTCACGAATGCGGGCTTTGACGTTAAAGTTTATGCTGAACACACGCCAAAAACCGCAATCGATGGCCTAGTCGCCAAATCCGAGGCTCTAAAAATTCTTGCCAGAAGAGACTCCATTCTCCTCTATCACATGGGAGTTTACTGGCATCTTCTGCCCGAGCTTTTTAGGGCCTGCCGCGGCAAAGTCGCCATTAAATACCACAACATGACACCACCCAGGTTTTTCCAAAACTATGACCTGCAAAGTGTCGCGGCTACGAAACTTGGTCTTGATCAGGTGAGCTGGCTGATGAAAAGTCATTTGCCTGACGCCATGATCGGTGACTCTGAGTTTAATTTGTCTGACTTAAGGACCATCGCCGGTTCAAATAAATTGACCAAATCAGGTCATCAAGTGAGCGTCATCGCCCCTTTTGTTTCCGTGGATGATTTACAGGATAAAGCTGATGACCAAGCCCTCGTGAGCATCACTAAAAAATCCAAATTGAATGTCTTATTTGTGGGAAGAGTTGTCCCTAACAAAGGCCATCCGCATCTTCTAGCCACCATCAAAAGCTATGAGCAACTTTATGGCCCTGATATTCAGCTCATTATTTGCGGAGGCTTAAGCCCTGGCTTTAAAAAATATAAGGAAGACCTCTTAAAACTTTCAGAGCTTGGCCAAATTTCTGCGAAAGTGATTTTTGTTCACGATGCTGACGGCCGAAAACTCGGCACGCTTTACAGACACTGTCAGGCGTTTATTTGCATGTCCGAGCACGAGGGGTTTTGTGTTCCGGTCATCGAAGCTCAGATGATGGGTCTTCCTGTTATTGCCTGGGACCAGGCTGCGGTTGCCAATACCGCAGGACAGGGAGGTATTATCCTCAAAAATCTAAATTATGATGTTTTCGCTACCGCAATTCATCGCATACAATCAGATGCGAAGCTTCGACAGGATCTTATCAGTCTTGGCCACCAGAACGCTCAGAGGTTTTCTGAACAAAAACTGGCAAACGAGCTGGTTCACTTTATTCAAAGCTTACAGATCTAGGGTTTACAATGGCCTCCTCCTCCAAGTCCCTATTTATCATTGAATGCTGGAAGGCAAGAACGCTGCTTCAAACCATGATTTGGCGCGACGTTAAGTCACGATTCGCCGGATCTGCCTTGGGACTTATGTGGGCGTTTTTGCAGCCATTATGCATGATGGGAATTCTTTGGTTTGTCTTCACTTACGGACTAAAAGCAAACCCAAGTGGCTCAGATGTGTCATTTGTAGCGTGGTTTTTTCCCGCCCAAATCGCATGGAACTTCGCCCAAGAGGGACTAATCATGGGCTCGGGGGCGGTCACGGACTACTCATTTCTTGTGCGGAAGGTGAATTTTAAAGTCGAGCTTTTGCCAGTGGTAAAAATTGGCAGTAGCCTGGTGTTTCATGGGATATTTCTTTTACTTGTGATTGTAATCCTGCTTTTGTCGGGCGTTACGCCCCAGTGGTCTTGGCTCTACGTTCCCTATTTTACGTTTGCTGCCGTGGTGTTTTTAGTGGGCTTAAGCTGGCTTACAAGTAGCCTTACTGTGTTATTTCGGGACGTGCAGCAACTTCTTGGCATCATCGCGCAACTGGGATTTTGGGGAACACCCATCATCTGGCGGGCAGATGTTTTACCAGAGACGATGCGACCCTGGCTTGCATTAAATCCGGTCTACTACATCACTGAAGGCTACCGCGTTTCTTTTCTTGGGCCTCAATCAGGCAATGCGTGGTCTTGGGACGTGGCCCCGCGGCACGGGCTTATTTTTTGGAGTTTTACGTTGGTGGTGATTCTTTTAGGTCGCTCGGTATTTAAGCGTCTCAGACCATACTTCGGAGATATCTTATGACATCGATAACTCCAGCAAGGGAACATTTTACCATTGAGATTAATGGCCTATCAAAGATTTACC
>JBIIGV010000005.1:0-53408 GCA_044236265.1 Oligoflexales bacterium | reverse complement strand
TGGTGATTTAGAATGTACCTTTGAAAACGGTAAATGTACCTTGCCGGGCGGTCCTTACTGGTTCTCGGCTGCAAGCTACCCCGCAGCAACATTTCCAAACACACCGGACACATCAATTACGATTCAGCTTTTATCATGGGATGCTGGTGTTAATCCGTCTCCCGGTGGCGCATACAGTGACCTTGTCCCAGTGCAAGTTGGTGTCGCTGGCCGCTATTTCTTCGCCGATAAAAAGGGTGGGCCAGACGCCGGCGCGAAAGCCCTGACGCCTGAGACGACTGCTGCTGGCTTGTCGATGAAGACAACAGAGGAGATGCCGTTTGCGGTGGCTGTTACCGATATTGCCGGTAACTTCCTTCGCAACGCTGATGGTGCTGATGGCCTTTCATTTACAGGATTTGCCACAACTGATGGAACGTATGCAGATCAATTCAATTATCTTACTGGTGATTGGAAGGCCTACACTAACGGTGAGCCACAGTTCACGGAAAGTGAATTATTCATCGCTGGATCGACAACGCCAAAGAAATTTTATGACCCAACCAGCACGGCAGATAAAGATGTCATCGAAAACGCAAACAACGAGAACACTGGTTTATATTCAACCGTTTTAATCCCGCAAAACAGAACCGGACGCGGATTTGCAGTCATTAAGTCCACTGCCAACCCAACTTTTATCGCCTGGCCGTCGCCACTTATCACGATCAACTTTGGTGATGTTGAGCATATTGAGACGATTGCGATGACCAGTCCAACGGATGCGACACCCAACAACAGTGCAATTCAGGCCGGATCATGCAGCAAGGTTAAAGTCTTTCTTCACGACAAAAAGCACAACGTCATCACAACCTATACGACCCCAGTGTCAAAGGCTGTGTTTAAACTCTTTAAAGTTGGTGCTGCTGATACCAAAGGTGGAGACATTGATTTTATTTACGGTCTAAAGCAGGGCACCTCTGCGGCTCGTGATCTATATGCAGACCAGAACAAATCTGAGGTTCCTGGTCCATACAATAGCGCCTTTAGCGTCGTCGATCCTGACCCATCGTCGGGCGGTAACTTTATTTTCAGTCATCCATCTTTCACATCGTTACCGATAAAAGACTTCTGGACTGGGGCTACCCAGGTGGTGGAAGGTGAACTCCAAGTGCCGGGTGATGTTTGTTTGTACTCTGGCCAGTCTAGCTACGCAGCCGGGGCTGTTGCTCCATTTACCGAACGTGTCCTCCAGGTTGAACTACCTGCTGTGACGCTTAACGGTGTGGTGTTTTCAAAACTGGTTTCTCGTGGTGCAGGTGTGACATTCACGGGTGCAGGTAATGTACAAATGGGTAGTGCTGCGACTGCGCACACACATAACAATGGCGATAAGTTCAAGGTATTCAGAAAGGCTGTTGATCACTTGCACGCCGCATTCCAAGACGACGTTGCTGATCCAAAGCTAGTCGATAGTCACAATAATGCGACCAACCACCGCGTCAAAATTGGGGTTGACCAGTCCTGTGCCTCGACGATTACAAACGCTGGCGGTATCTGCGGATCGCAGACCCTTTACTGGCATAGTCATGACGAAGCACACAACTTGATTGGACCTGCAGCAACAGCTGGTCTTAATTTAACGACAACACTACCGGCTGGGCAGGCGGCCATAGGCACGCCTGGTGCACTTGGGTCGCCGTCAACAGTGATCTACAGTGGTGCGTCAAGACAGTCTGGGCTCCATGATGTGACATTAAAAAACACAGCTTTGGGGGCAAAGGAAAACAAATTTTATTTCGATGCGATTGCCGGTGCAGGTCATCACATTGATGTTGTGATGACGGGGGTTCCGCAGGGTGAGACTTTGACCACTGATCACTCGTTGGGCTTCGAGATCAAACTATACGACCAATACGACAACGTGACTGGTGATAAAACATATTACCCTGTCGATCGCAGGCTTTCGACTTACTGGACAACTAATCCACAAAACTCGCCCGGGGGAATCACGCCTGTCCTGGTGGGTGAAGTTGGCGGCGTGCACACCATCAGCTCACCAGTGACTCGCAACATTGTGCTGACCACGGGTCAATTGATGGAGCTTTCACTCAGCCCAACGCTATCAACGGATTGGACCAAAATCGCCAAGGCCGGAGAAAATCTGACTTTAAACTTCAAGCTTGATGACAACCCAGGTCCTCAGAGCTTTACAAAATCTCTTAATCTGAATGCTGGTCACGGTGTGCCTAAGGTTATCGAAGTTCAACCAGAGAATAGGGTCGGAAGCAAGTTTGAAGAGCAAGCCACAGTCCCGTTCAAAGTTCATGTAAATGTCTTTGATGCGAAATATAACCCTGCAACGACATACTCTGGTGGTCTTGCGATCAAATTCAAGCTAGACCCAGTTTACCAGCCAAACCTCACATCTGTCACTGGAATCACTGATGCGACCTCACTCGTCGATGTCATTGATCACTCTACGACACCGATGACAATATCCAATGGATATGGATTGTCCGGAGGACAATTCACTGTGAAGAAAGTTCCGAATGCAGCTCAGAATGAAGTTCACCCACAGATATTGTTGGGAGATGTGACGGCCGGTTATACGCTGCTCAATCCTACCCGTGTAACGATCGTACCTGGTCCAATTACTCAAACCGTTCTGCGCAATGCTGCCAGCAATGGTGGTAATATCTTGAAGTCCATCGCTGCTAATGATCGTTTGGGTATTTCTCCAAGCACAAACTATCGCTTCTATGTGGCTGGATTTGACGCTGCAGGTAACTACAATGCGGATGTCCCGTCAAAATTCTGGGGTATCGCTCCATCGTTCAGTGACGCGACCGCAAGTCTAACCACTTTGAATACGTTCGCGCAATTTTTGCGTGGCAATGCCAACGGGCCGTCTTATTACGGATCGATAGCTCAGTGTCCTGATCCTGACTCTGCAACAAACCCGACCAACCAACCGCTGAGCAATCAGCTCTTCTGCGGTGTGCATCGAAGCTTGATAAATTTTGAAGGCGTCTCCGCTGAGTTTGTATCAATTGGTGATAAAGGCCCAGGACGCCTGCTTGCGATTCCTACCACAAGTTCGATCGCAGTGGCGCTCTCACCGATCTTTGACTTTACGGGTATGCCGACTCACTTCACTCTTGAGTATAAGAAGATGACGGGTGAGGCGTTGTCGTCTCCGATTCCTGCTGGTCTGCAATTTAGGATTATTGTCCATGCAAAGGATTCAAACAACTCTGATGCTGTTAGCTACAATGGAATCAAAGTTCTCAATTTTTCAAATACGCCAGTCGCAAGCTGGGGTAAAATCAAAGCTGTTCTCCCAAATGGTTTGAAGACCTGTACATTTGCCGCCGGTGTATGTGAGATTCCTGGTCCGGCTGCCGGTGTTGGTTATAAAGTGGCTAACTTTGATCAAAAGGAAACGATCACCGTTGCAGAATCCACGGCTGGCGGTGTCCCAGGGGAATGGTCCTTTGACATATTCACTCAGAAAAGTGATCCTGCTCGAATTTATTTTGCAAGTAAGCTAGGGGCTCCTGCAGATGGTGCAACCGTCCTCACACCGGACACGGTTCCGGCAGGATACACCATTACAGCTGATGAGGAGAAGGGCTTTGCCATCGCCGTGACAGACATTGGTGGTAACTATCTCCGTGCCGCAACAGCAGCTGATTTCGTCCGCATTGAAGGGTATAAATCTGATACAGCTAACATTGCGTCACTCTTCGATAGTATTCAGGGTCAATGGACCGGTACCTACACTGCTAGTGACTTGTTTATCGCAGACCCGTCCACGGCGAACGGCGCTGTTCCCACTCCTAAGAAATTCTATAACCCGAGTGACGCTGCTGATTTGCCTGCCATCCAAACGACTGCGTTGCAAGATGGGGCTCTGTACGATGCGGTGTACGTACCACAGAATCGTCTAGGTAGCGGTTACGCTATTGTAAAATCTAATTCACTTATTTCTTGGCCATCGCCGCGAATCACGGTCACCCCTGGTGCGATTGAGCATGTGGAGACGGTTCTTTACAGTACTACCGATGGCACGCGCAACAACTCGAACGTTCTTGCTGGCGAGTGTAACAAAGTTAAAGTAATCATTCACGACCGCAAACATAACATCCTGACAAATTACTCGGGTCTGACGAAAGTTGCCCTCAAGTTAATGAAGCCAGGTGTTGCTGATGCCCAGGCCGGTGACTTTGCGGCGATCACAGCAATGCAAGCAGGCAACGCGGCGGCCCGTGAGTACTATGCAACTCACAACGCTCCAGAGCTTCCAGGTCCATACAGTCCTGCGTTTGATATTCCTAATGCTGTAGCGAGCTCGGGTGGTAACTTTATCTTCACGCATCCAAATTTCACAAGTCTACCGATCAAAGACTGGTGGTCGGGTGATGTAACAGTTGCCTCTGGCGAATTTGCTGTTCCTGGATCGGTTTGTTTATACGACGGCCAAACTGCGGCTAACCGTGGTGACGCGGCCCCGTTTGCAGAGCGATTCCTGCAAGTTGATTTGCCAGCAAACACCATGGGTAGTGTTAACTTCCCGGCACTAGTATCTCGCGGACCGGGCGTTACGTTCATTGGTAAGAACGGTGCCACTGTCGGTAGCACCGCTACCGCCCATGTGCTGCATCAAGACAAATTCACGGTCTATAAACGTACGTCTGCCCACCACTTACACGCGACGTTCGTGGACAATGCAGTCAGTGCGGTGCTTGTTGATAGTCACAATGATGCCGCAAAAAATCCTCTGAAAATTGGTGTGACCGATCCATGCGTTGCTTCAATCGGCAAATGCGGTCTCCAAAAGGTCTACTGGCATACGCACGATATTGCGCACAACTATTTTGGACCAACCTCAGCTGCGGGCTTTACGGCGTCCCCCGGCACCCTTCCTGGGGCAGAATTCAGGAGTGTAACAAATGGTGGCGGATCGCCGTATTCCGAAATTTATTACAATACAAGCGGAGCTCACACCGCGGGTAGTCACACGATTACCGCAAGCAACACGGCGACGTCTGCTAATCCCGGCTCTTTACACATGAAGGGTATTCCCGGACCCGGTGCTAGTCTGAGAGTGACTCGCGTTGGTGGATCTACTCCTAACTTTACCACTGATGAGAAGATTGGTTTCAAACTGGAATTACTCGACACCTACGGTAACATTACCGGTGACAAGGAATACTACCCTGTCGATCGTACGATTGCTGCCTATTGGACAGCGAATCCCTCGAACTCTCCAGATGGTTCAAAACCAACGTTACTCGGTCAAGTGGGCGGGGACCGTGCCGGGCTTGCCAAAGCAGTTTCAAAAGCAGTCAGTCTCGATCCAGGGGTTGAGTTTGACTACACATTAAATGCTGCTAATGCCTCTGACGCAACCCAGTTGGCAAAGACTAATGAAGCCGTGACTCTGAATTTCAAATTGACAGACAGCGCGCCGGTGACTTTGTGCGCTACGGCTGGTGCTTGTCCTTCGGCTCCTGCCGGTGGACCTATGACCGTCTCGTCATCGATTGCTCTGACCGCTAAGCACGGTACCCCGAGTGTGGTCGAGCTGAAACCACAGAGGATCAATGGGACCATCGCTATCGAACAGGCGACCGTTCCGTTTAATGTTAAGGTGGCCCTGTTTGACGAGAAGTACAATTTAGCAGACACCTACAATGATCCGCTTAGCGTGAAGATTAAGCTCGACCAGGTTTACACACCAGTGCCTCCAACGGGTCTTAGCGTGACTGCCACGGCTAATTCTGAGCTTGATCACACGGGTACACCGATCACAATTGCAGCCGGTCAGGGTACAACCACTCAAGAGTTCACGGTTCTGAAAGTTCCTAATTCTGGTGCAAGCGAAGTTCATCCAAAAATTATTCTTGGAAACGTGACAGCAGGGCTCACAGTCCGCAATCCAACAACTGTGACGATCGTTCCTGGTCCAGTCACTCAAACAGTTTTGCGTGACGCTGGGTCTGGTCAGGGGTCTATCCTGAAAGATTTGGGACAGATCACAATTAACAACGACGTCAACTACCGCTGGTATTTGGCCGGCTACGATGCCGCGGCTAACTTTAAGCAAGATGTCGAGGGTAAATTCTTCGGTGTCAATCAAAGCCTCGATGACAATGACCCAGTCGGGTCAGGCTTCAATACTGCGGTTACTACGCTGAGTGGTAAAGCACCAGGAAATTATTTAACAACGGCGACATGCCCTGATCCTAATGAGTCTGCAGCCCTTTTCACGACCATCTTCTGTGGAATTCATCGAGGATTGTTAACAAGTACGGGCACGATGTCCCAGTTCAAGTCTGTCGGAAACTTTGGCCCGGGTAAAATCATCGCTATTCCTAATAGCGGCGCCAAAGCCACGCTGTCTCCTTTGATGAGCTTTGAGGCCGGTGTCGCTGATCATTTCACTTTTGAATTCCGTGATGCCACAACTGATAACGTCTATGCGAGTGGTATTCCTGCCGGAGCCCCATTCAAGATTCGCATTCAAGCTCGTGATAGCACGGAGACCATCGCCATCAGTTATTCTGGTGAAAAGACATTCAATGTTGTCTCGGCTGGCCCGCAGAGTTGGGGACAGCTAGCACCGACTTTACCAAGTGGGTCAATGAATTGTACGTTTGCGAGTGGTATATGTACACTACCTGGTAGCTACGTAGTAACCACCGTTAAGAATCTGGTGGTGACCCCGCTCGTAAACGATGCGACGATCCAAGTAACCCAAACCAGTCCGACAACGACGATACCAGCAGCTTCGACTACGGTTCCTGCGACCGGCTCTACCGCGGCTCGCATTTATTTTGCCGACAAGAATGGTGGCCCGAATTCAGGGGCTAAAGTTTTAACTCCAGGCACGACGCCAGGCGGTATTGCCTTAACTGCAGATGATGAAAAGGCGTTCGTCGTTGCGATCACGGACGTTGGCGGTAACTATATCAGAGAAGCGACATCATCAGACAACCTGGTTTACGAGGGCTTGAGTGCGTCATCCAGTAATCTTTCAGGTCTATTCGACGCTGCAACCGGAGATTGGCTGACGACATACACGGTGAGTGATCTTTTTGTTGCCAACTCTAGCCCGCTTGCGGGTCTCTTACCGACGGCCAAAAAGTTTTACGATCCGTCGACCGAAGGGGCATCGATAGCAACTGCTGCATTTAAGGTCACTGGAGCGTATAATACAGTTTATGTCCCTCAAAATAGAACAGGCAGCGGTTTCGCTGTTGTGAAGTCAGGAACTCTCAAAACCTGGCCATCTCCTTTGATAACAGTGACTGCGGGTGCTATCGAGCACGTTGAGACGGTCCTATTTGATCCAAACAACGCTTCTCGCAATAACGGAAATGTTGTCGCTGGCGAATGTAACAAAGTGCGTGTGTTCGTGCATGATAAAAAGCACAACTTGCGAACTGATTATACCGGTGCCACACAAGTTGCGTTGAAACTTTTCAAAATAGACGCGGCGAATCCAACGGGGATGGATGATCCATATGCAGGTGACTTCTCTTATATGTCGACCATGCAATCGGGTAATGATGCTGCTCGTGACTATTACAAAACACGCAACGCTCCGGAAATCCCAGGTCCGTTCAACTCTGCGTTTAAGATTGTCGGTGCTGCTGCAAATTCCGGTGGTAACTTCATATTCACACATCCGGCTTTCACGGGTCTAGAGATCAAAGACTGGTGGTCTGGTCAGGTGGCGGCATCGGCTGGTGAGATCGTGATGCCTGGGTCAGTTTGTCTCTATTCGGGCCAGACAGCAGCCAATCAGGCGCAATCAAATCCTTCGACTCAGCGGATTCTTCAGGTTGACCTGCCAAGTAATGCATTTACCGCCGGTAACTTCCCAGCGCTGACGTCCCGTGGTGCAGGCATTGTCTATAAGGGTCCAGGAAATGCGGACCGCGGCAGTGTTGCGACAGCCCATAGCCATGGTGATAAGTTTACGATTCTTCGTGGTGCAAAACACCACTTGCATGCGACATTTACTGATAACGATATGATGACGCCTGATCTCGTCGCAAACTATAACGATGCTCAAAAGGCTCCTGTCAAAATTGGTGTTGAAAACGTTTGTCACACAGGAATTGGCCGTTGCGGCATCCAAACCGTTTATTGGCACACGCATGACGCTGCGCATAACTATGTCAGTCCAGGTGCGAGCAATGGATTTAATGTCACAAGCTCTCTCCCTGGCGCACAGTTTACACAAGTAGCTAATACAACGACGACACTTCGCTCAGTCGCAACGAAAATCTACGATGCTCCTTCGCGTATGTCAGGGTCACACAATCTCGCTGTCAGCAACAATGAGGTCGCTGCTGGCGCCAGTGCGCTCTACTTTACGGGTATACCTGGTCCTGGAAAAACTTTAGATGTAGCGCGTATTGTTGACCCAGCTAAGCCAAATTTCACGACAGACGACTCAATCGGCTTTACGGTCAAGCTTCGTGATCAGTATGGCAACATCACCGGCAATAAGGATTACTACCCAGCCGACCGCGAGTTGGCATTGTATTGGACTAAGACCAATGAATCAGTATCTCCAAGCAACTCGCCAGATGGAACAGTTCCTACGTTGATGGGTGTGGCTGGAACGAATCGTACGACATTGGCGAATGCTACGAAGAGAGTGGTCGCACTGACAGGTAGCAATGACTTTGATTATATCCTGAGTCCGACAATGGCTAGTGATTACACAAAGATTGTCAAGTCAGACGAGTCGGTAAGTATTACGTTCAAGCTAACAGACACATCTACGATGCCAATCTGTGGTTTGGCAAATGCATGTGCCTCGCCAGCGGGATCTGGTGTTCAGTCGGTGAGTGCAACATTGAATCTGACCGCGCTGCACGGTGTGCCCGCAGTCATCGAAGTCAAGCCAGAGCACGCCGTTGGCACGGTAATGGTTGAGCAGGCGACAGTGCCATTTAAGGGTCTTGTCAGCTTATTCGACGACAAATACAATCCAGTCAATAGCTTCTCAGGAACGATTAAAGTTAAGCTTGAGTTGGATAACACGTATACGCCAGCTCCCCCTGTAGGCGTAACTAATTCCATCACGATCGTTAAGACCTTGGATTACACATCGACGGGCATGACTATCACGAACGGAACGGGTACGACCCCAGGATCTTTTGTGGTCTCTAAAGTTCCGGATGTAACAGCAACACCCGCAGAGCTTCATCCGAAGATTATGTTAGTTAGTGATGCTGACGGCGCACTTAATATGCGCAAACCAATGCAGTTAACGATTGTCCCAGGTCCAACATCGCAGTCACTTCTCCGCCAGGAAGCTGGTGGAAAGGGAACAATTTGGAAGTCTTTGACCTCTCCGCAAGAGTTGTCAAACGATTTGCAGTATTTCTTCTTTGTAGCTGGTTATGATGCTGGCGGAAACTATACAGCTGATGTTCCGTCGAAGTTCTGGGGTGTCAAGTCGTCCTTCAACGATGTAAACGCAGCTGGATCTGGACTGACAGAAGCGATTACTCTATTACGGGCTGAGACGTCTTCTTACTCAACAGCACAGGATTGTCCAGTGCCTGACGTTGGACCAACGAATCAGCCTGTGGGTAACCGGTTATATTGCGGAACTCATAGAAGCTTGCAGACTAAAGCAGGAGCAAGCACAATCTTGAAGTCAGCTGGTATCTCTGGCACGGGGCGCGTTTTGGCAATTCCTGATTCAAATGCGATTAGCACGGCACTGTCTCCCGAGATTTCTTTCCTTTCAGGTATTGCGACGAGATTTGTTATTGAGCTTCGTGAGTCGAACGGTATCACAACTATACCAGCTGCCGTCACCGCAGGTAAGAAATTTAAAGTGTTTGTCCATGCTGTTGATGATGCAGGGGTAGACTCTCGTACTTATTCGGGTGCCCGAAGTTTGACGTTTACAACTGCAGCAGAGCGCAGCTGGGGCTATGTCAAAGCAAGCGTGCCTAACGGAACCTTCACGTGTACATTCAATGAGGGTGTATGTTCACTTCCAAATGACTATTATTTTACTGATGCATCCACTGACCCGACCATGGCAGTTGTACTGCCCGGTGAGGGAGGGTTGTCGTCGAATAATCAAATATTTGATGTCGTTGCAGATACGGTGGCGGCGCGCATATTCTTCGCGAGTAAAAAAGGCGGTCCTGCGGCCGGTGCAGTTGTGGAAACAGCCACAAAACGCCCCGCTGGATTTGGTGAGAAGAAGGCTACTGAGGAGATTGCTCTGGCAGTAGCCGTAACCGACATTGCCGGAAACTATCTGCGCAATGCAGATATCACGACCGACCAGCTGATTTTTGAAGGATTTAGCAACAGCAGCAATAGCCTCGAGGGAATTTACGATCAAGATATTGGTAACTGGGCGGCAGGTTATTCCTACGCAGTGGACGATCTGTTTGTGGCGAATTCATCACCGGCCGCTGGATTGTTGGCAACGCCTAAGAAATTCTACAATCCGGCAGATGCTACAGATGCATCAATAATCGAAACCGCAGCATTCAAGGCAACACCGTTTATCTATACGGCGGTTTATGTGCCGCAAAACCGGGTGGGACAGGGATATGCAGTGGTTCGTTCGCAAAACAATCCTGCATGGATTAGCTGGCCTTCACCATGGTTCCAAATCGTGCCGGGTGCTGTCGAACATGTCGAGACAAAAGTTTATAACGCGTCAGATGCTAGCGTAAATAATTCTAACATTACGGCTGGAGTGTGTAATAAGGTCAAAATTTTCCTCCACGACCGCAAGCACAATTTGGTGAGCAATTATCCAAGCTCAAACATCGTCGCTTTAAAACTCATTAAAGCAAATAATGCGAATCCATCCGGTGTTGCAGACTTAAAAGCAATGGATTTTGACTTCATCACGGCAATGGCAGATGGCACTCAGTCTCGTGATTATTACCTCAACCACAACAAACCAGATTATCCCGGACCTTATAGTCCATCATTTGTAATTCCTGGCGCTGTTGCTAGTGATGGTGGTGGCTACGCATACGATGATGGGTCCGGCTCCGGTCTGCCAATTAAAGATTGGTACTCCAAGTTGATGTTGACCTCTGGCGGAGTCATCGACGTGCCTGGCCAGTTGTGCCTCTACTCTGGTCAAAACACGGATACATTTGGTTCGGGCAGCCCTCAAGACTGGCGATATCTGCAGGTTGACTTGAAGGCTATTAGTACCCAGCCTGCGATAGCGTCTCGCGGTGCGGGTCTGACATTTACAGGCCCATCGGGAAATATAATAAGTGGTGCCACTCCACATACTCATACGTCTGACAAATTGATCATTAAGCGTGGAACTATTCATCACTTGCACCCAGCCTTTGCATCCAGTGTTACGACACCGAACTTGGTTGCAAACTTCAACAGCGTGAGCAACAGAGTGGCGATGGGCGTGTCACAGGCCTGTCCGTTGTCCATTTGCGGTACCCAGAAAATATACTGGCATACCCATGACGAGGCTCACAACTATCTGCGTCCTGGGAACCCAACTGGATTCCAAGTGACGTCGTCCGCTAGCTTACAGTCCGCGGAATATACCGTTGGATCCGCTAGTGGCTTTGGAACCATTGATTTGTATTCGAGCGCTTCGAGCCGTACCGCCGGGGATCATTCCGTCACGTCGAGCAACTCTGAGCTTACCGCTGCAGGTAAACCTGGTTCAGTTTACTATTTCACAGGAATTCCTGGCCCAGGCCATCACATGGTTGTCACACGCACCGGTGCGACACCTATTACCACCGATACGAGCTCTGGATTTGATATTCGTCTTGAGGATCAATACAACAACTTGACCGGTAATTATCAGTATTACCCGGTTGAACGAAACTTGAAGATTTACTGGTCGTCAGCGATCTCGACCTCCCCAGATGGAACAGAGCCTGTTACGGCAGGTCAAAGTGGTGGCGACTATTTAGCTGCGTCTCCCGTGACCAGAACAATAACCTTGTCCGGAACTCAGAACCTCCAGTTTAGCTTAAGTAACTCACAGTCCGCTGACTACACTCGCATTGCTAAAGCAAACGAAGTTGCCACCCTTAACTTCCTTTTGGAGGATAAGACGGCGATGACATTCTGTGCGGCAAGCCCTACCAATTGTCCTAATGTAGATGGATCTGGTAGGCAATCGTTCGCAGGTACTGTGACAATGACAGCAAAGGCTGGATCGCCCAAGGTTATTGAGGCCGTCTCTGAAAACTATGCCAGTGTGGGTAGTGAGAAGGCTGCGTTTGATTTTAAAGCTGTCGTGACACTATTTGACGCTAAATACAACCAATGTAACGAATACAATGGTTCACAAGCTTTATCCCTGACGCTTGGTCCCGTCTTTAATCCGCAACCACCAACCGGAATTACTGCATTGGCGAGTGATGTGACAATGGTCGATCATGTGACGACTCCATTGACGTTTGCCAATGGCGTGGCGACGACGACCGGTACATTCCGAGTTCGTAAAGTGCCGAATTTGCAAGCCGGAGAAAGCCAGCCGAAGATCAACTTTGTTTCGGCATCAAATGCAAACCTTGTTATGCGTACGCCTAAGACGGTGACCATTGTGCCGGGTACGACAACTCAGACAATTCTTCGTGAAGCAGCCGGTGGCTTTGGTGCAAACTGGAGGGATAAGACCGGATCAGATCTTGCTTTGAACAATGACCAACGATACGACTTCTTTGCTGCTGGCTACGATGCCGGTGCAAACTATACCGGAGAAGTGACTGCGAAATTCTGGGGTGTCAGGGATTCCTACGACGACAACTCGGCCGCCACATCGGCAAGCTCTGGCTTAACCGCCGCATTGACGGTGCTTGGTAGCGCGAACCCATCAAGTTATAATGATGGAACAACATGTCCGACACCCAACGCGGACAGTTCGAACCAACCTATCACTGCGAATAAAAATGAGGTTTTCTGCGGTTTCAACCGCGGTCTGTCTAACAAGATCAGCACATCCAGCAAGTTGCAATCTGTTGGTATAGCTGGTCAGGGGCGCATATTAGCAATTCCGTTTGATACAGTGACGCAGCAACCAATGGCCAATGTAAAAGCGGCTTTAAGTCCTGCGCTGCAGTTCACCTCCGGTGCTGCGGTGAAATTTGGTTTAGCATTCCTCAAGGCATCAGACAACTCGTTGCTGACACTACCGATAACAGCCGGACTGGAATTTAAGATTCAGCTGCAAGCACTTGATGCAACTAACACAATTGTGCCAGCTTATGTCGGTGCTAAGACGTTTGATGTAGTAAGTTCGGCTGCGCCGAGCTGGGCTGGACTGGCGCCGACACTTCCAAATGGGTCTGTCTCCTGTACTTTTGCAAGCGGCCTTTGCACATTCGCTTCAACCTATAAATTGACCGATGTTCGTGCGTCAGCATCGATCTCAGTTGAGCAGTTGACTCCAGCCGGCGAGATCACGGGCGCTTGGGCAAAACTGGTTCCCGCATCGCTAGGTACCGAAAAGCGCATTTTCTTCGCGGATAAGCGTGGTGGACCGACTGCTGGAGCACTCGTTCGCACTCCACAGTCATTGACTGCTGGATATACTATTACCACAGATCAGGAAATCCCTTTTGCTATTGCCATTGCAGACGTGGCTGGAAATTACGTCCGCGATGCGCTTGTGTCAGACCAAATTGCTTACGATGGATTTATTTCAAATGACCGAGTTTATTCAACTTATTTCAATGATCAGACCGGTGAGTGGTCAGCAACACCTTATCCTCAGGCCAATCTTTTTGTTGCCAACGCAAATCCAGCCGATGGACTGCTGGCAACACCCAAGAAGTTCTACGATCCCGCTACGGAATCAAGCTCGATAACCGTAGCAGGCAATCGCAATTCTACTCTTTATACAACAGTTTTCGTTCCTCAAAATCGCACGGGTCTAGGTTATGCAGTGGCGAAGTCGGCAGCAAACTCAAGTCTTATCGCCTGGCCTTCGCCATATATTGAGTTAAGGCCTGGTCAGGTTGAGCACACCGAAGTGGTGATGTATGACCCAACAAATGCATCCCGCAACAACGCCAACATCGTAGCTGGTGAATGCAACAAGGTTCGAGTATTTCTTCACGACCGCAAGCATAATCAGATTACTCAATATTCCACGGTGGTCAAGGCTGCCATGAAGTTAATCAAGCCTGACGCATTGAATCCCACAGGTATGGCGGATGACAAAGCAGGTGATTTTGCATTCCTCACCAGTATGCAGCAAGGTGCTCAGTCAAATAGCTACTATGCAAACCACAACAAGCCAGATGTTCCAGGTCCGTTCGCCCCTGGTTTCTCGATTCCAAATGCGCAAGCTTCTGAGGGGGGCGGAGTTAACGACGCAATTCTAGGGCTGCAAATCAAGGATTGGTGGTATGGTAACGTGACAGTTGCGTCTGGTGAGCTTGTGATGCCAGGTAATATTTGTCTGCCGGTAGGGCAGACTGCTTCTAATTACAATACAGCAAATCCAAGTACGGATCGATATCTGCAGATTGAGTTGCCGCAAATCGTCCTCGCTGGAGAGACTTTCCCGCAACTTGTCTCCCGTGGCGCTGGGATTCAATTTAAAGGTCCTGGCAACACAACGATCGGTAGTATCGCGACTGCTCACAATCACCAAGATTATTTCACCACGTTTAGAAGAAGTGCCCACCATTTGCATGGTGTTATGAACGACAGTGTGCTGAATCCGAACTTTGTTTTCTCTGATCAGTATTATTACAAGCTGGAGATCGGAACGACTGACAAGTGTATTCTTCCAACAATTGCGGGCTCAAGCTTTGGGGGACTTTGCGGTAAGCAGACAGTATACTGGCATACGCATGACTCCGAGCACAATTACATTAAGCCAGGTTCAACGGCTGGATTTACGGTTTCTTCGACAACACTTCCAGCTGCTCAGCTGACAGTCGGTACACCAGGTGCTTTGGGGTCTGCGGCAATCAACATTTTCAATGATCCGACGATACGATTGGCCGGATCTCACCAAATCGACATTGCTAATACCGAGATTCCATCATCAACGCCACTATATATGTACGGCGTTCCGGGGCCTGGTCACCATTTGAATATTAACCGTACGGGCGATCCTACGCTGACAGCTATGAGTGAATTTGGATTCTCCGTTAGTCTTGCGGATCAGTACAATAACTTGACCGGAGACGGATACTATTATCCAGTGAATCGAACGCTTAAAGTTTATTGGTCCGGAACACCTTCGAACGCTCCGGATGGAACTCAGCCAATTTTAATTGGTGACTCGGGCGGTATTCATGATTCCGAGGCCACTGCGATTAGCAGATCTATTCCAAAACCATTGAGATGGTCGTCAGTCGTTCACATCATTAACGAAACCAATCCTGCTGAAAAGTCTCGTTTACCGCGTGCTAATGCGACGGCAACATTGAATTTCAAAATGATTGATGATGCGTCAATAGCCTGGTGTCAGACAGCTGGTAACTGCCCTACAACTGGCGTGCAAGCGATTAGTCAAGCTGTTCCTCTGACGCCTATTGTGGGTCCTTCTGTAGCGACAAAAGTGATGTCTGGACAGGCTGAGACATCGTTGCACTATCTGACTGCGAATTACGATGCCATCTTCAATTACAATCCGACGATGGGCTTTGTCTATCCATTAGAGCCAAACCTTGGTCGCTTCATTACCACATATGCTTGTAACTACGATGCACTTGGAAACCTTGGTAACTGTAATGGCGGTAACAATTATTCGGTTGTCAACGCATCGCGAACAGGATTGATCAGTACGTCGTTTAAAAATGAAAACTATTTTACGTGGTACCCGGTGCGTTCGGGGACCTTCCAAATTCAGTCCGTTAAAGACGGTATAACTGGTGTGAGTGATCCGATAAAAATTACTGTTTCACCGCTCACAAGGTTTAAGATTTCGTCATCAGCAATTCCAACCTCAGGAAGTGTCGCATTCAACGCCGGCGATGAATTCCCGGTGGAGATTTGTATGGCCGATGCAGCTGGAACGACCATTGTTGATCCTGTGATCGATGACAAAAACACTGTGACAACGAGTGATGACGTTGTGATTACAAATCCGAACGCCATGCTTTCAATCACATTCTCGTCTGGCGTCGTTCTACCGAACGCTGAGGGTCGAGCCATTGAATTTTCTACTGGAACTGGCGCTGATTTTAATACGGCAGGCAAGATCTTTGGACTAGGGCCGCGGGATATTCAGTTTGCGTCCGGTTGTGCAAATATTTACGCTAAAGTTAAGAGTGTCGGAAGCTATTTGACAGCTGATGCGCTATCTCTGTCGTACTCAGATCCAATTCAAAACAAGAGTATTCCTGGATCAGGTTTAAGGCGATTTACAGTGGCCGCCCTTGGGCTAGATCACTATGCGACCATTGGTTCCGGACTATCAAATTCACCGCAGCCAAATAGCACTCGAGGTTGGGCGGTTTTGGGGTCCACAAATACATTGGTCAGTGCTGGCGGAAATCGATTCAATATTGCCGTTAGGGCTCGAGATTTACACGGTAACGACATTGCTGTAACGAAGAATTTAACCTTAAGCCTGGTTGCGAGTGATGGTGCCACGGCGTTGTCAAGACTGCCAGCCTGCGCTGCACCAGCCAATGACACTGCTTGCTTAGCAACCTCTCTAAATAATGCAAATAGTGTGACTGTCAGCAATCTTGCCGTAGACTTTGGTGGTACCAGCTTCTATGTGTATGCGACGGATGGATCAAAGAGCAGTATGCCTGCTCCAGTATCTACGCTGATTTACGCCGAAGCGTCACGGAAAACCGTTAAGAACTACGTCGTGAATGCACCGAACAACGTCGTGGCGGGTCAAGATGTGATTGTGCAGGTGTTTGCCCGCGATAATGCGAATGCAACGGTCGTCGGTGCTGATACGGATTTGAATAATCTTAATTTCACATGGATTGATGGCGCGGGCTTGGCGATGTCGGCGGCTCATCTAGCCCCCGACTCCTCGGCTCCAACCTTAGCTGGTCCGAAGCTTTCTTTTGCAGCTGGTACAGCGTTGGCAACCCTGAGATTTACGAAGGCTGAGTCAAATCTTTACTTGAACATCAAAGACGACCAGTCGCCAATATTGCAGTCAGCAAATACAACCAATGCAACGGCTGTGGCGCCAGGTACGACTCTCAAATACTCAATCACTTGTAACAAAGTGTCAAACGCTGCAGATTGTACGGGAACCAGTGGAACACCGGCGTCAGTGGTGGCGTCAGCTTCGGATAAGTTCAACTTGGTCATCCAGGCCTATGACCAGTATCGCAACCCTAAGGCATCGGGACAGTCATCATCCACGGTAGAGCCTAAGTATGTTTCCGGCACAGCGACAAATGCTGGTTTCCTTGAGCAGAATCCTGTGACCTTGCTCGTGACAAACAAAATTTTCTCAGTTGACACCAATCAAGCTGGTGGTACGACGATGTCCAACATGTTCCACCGCAGTGGTAACCATGTGATTGAGTACGAAGTGAAGGGTCACACTCATGCTGGGTACTATACGCAGACCTTCCACAACTATTCAGCGCATAAGGACATGGTTTACTACTATGCATTAGAAAACTTTAGTCCTACCAATGAGGCTGGCGTGGCTGACACGTTCAATCTCGTGGCATATGACTATGGTAACAACATTGCAACTGGTATCGATACTGATTTAAATAATCAATCTTATACATGGTCAACGCATACAGCTGCACCAAATGGTGCGACGACGACGTATCCAAACAATCAGAATCCTGCGGCGGCAAGCTCCCTTACTTTCAGTGGCGGACGTGCAAGCAATTTGACCGTCACGTTCAAGAAGGTTGAATTTTTAACTTTCGACGTTCGGGATAATTATACGGTCGCGGCTTCAGGTAACGGCGGTACCGGGCCTTTAGGAACCAGGAAAACGATTAGCGGCTACAGCTCGATGGTATCCCATGGTAAGCCAAACAAATACTCGATTACGACGGCAACCACGTCTCCACAGGCCGGTGTGCCATTTGATGTCACGGTTACCGCGCGTGATCAGTTCGATAACATTGCTACCTCGTGGCCAAGCGATACGTTGACTTATAGCTGGACGGCTGGTGCGAGTTCCAGCATTGCCAATCCTAAGACGTCGTCTGTTTTGTCGCCTCCTCCCTACGCGACACAAAGCCGTACCTTCAGTATTGGTGCATACAGCACATCCGGTACTCCTTTTGTTCTATACCGCTCTAATTTGACGGCCCTGTCTCCTCAGGAAGTGTCGACATTAACTGTATCGGGGTCCAATACAAATACCTTGTCGGGATCCGCTCTGTCGACAACTCTCAATTTTACAACGCAGCCAAATGCTAGTCATGGCTATGTAAAGGTCACATCAACTGCAGGGTATAGTGCTGGCGCTCAGCTTGGTGGGACTGCGTTTACCATGAGCGTCGACAACAGCAGGAACCTCTTTGCTCACATGTTCGATGCGTATGGAAACTATAAGGGTAATACGTTTGCAGTTGATTGGTCTGGTACAGGGGTGCTCTATTCGATCATCTATACCATTTTTGATCCGGCATCGAGTAACTTCACCCAAATGCAGCCGCGGACAGCGGGAACCGGTACCTTTACAGCAACCTGTACGGGTCTAACGGCTGGCTGTATCGCCGATACGAGTGGTACAGTGACGACCACAGTGGGTTCAATCAACAAACTTGTTTATATTGTGCCGACTCCTGCAAATAACTTCAGTCAAGATACTGAGACCTGTCAGGCAATCCAGGTGCAAAGTCTTGACCGCTGGGATAACCCGTCTCCGGTGTTGGCTAATACCACGATCACATTTGCCTCTTCAGGCGGAAATGGTGAATTCTATGCCAGCCAGACCGAGTGTACGAATGCCCAAGCAGGTGGAAACGGAGCCACGGTTAATACTGGAACATTCCACACGACCTCACTTGCTGGCAGTGCAGGTAATCGCAATGCGACCATGCTGGCAAATGCATCGACAGTTCAAGTGTGGTACTCAAACAGGACTGCTGTAGCATCAAACGCGGCGACCATCACAGCAATCAGCGGTTCCTGGAGCGTTACAATCAACGCCACCATCAACCCAGGTCCAGCGAAACGATTCGCTTATACATCATCGGCACCGACCATCAATGCTGTTGGCTCTGCTGGCAGTACCTGCGCAACTCTAAGTTACAAGTTCCAGGATAAGTGGGAAAATAATTCAACGCCAACGTCATCCTCGACGGTTTACCTGTCTAAGTCGAGTGCTGCGGGCACGTTCCATACAGACTCAGGCTGCTCGTCAGGAGCGATTACGAATCGCAGTCTCCTAGCAGGAGTTGCAAACGATACCTTCTACTATAAAGATACACAGGCCAATACTTCGACGATCACGCTGATGGCGACATCGACTCCAAGTGGTAACGCGGTGTTGGCTGCCCAGACTCAGAACGTGACGGTTAATCCCGGATCATTTGCTATCGGCGGTGCTTCGCCAAGCAGTGGTAGCAAGGTCAAAGATACGGTGTCGATTTCATGGAGTGCTTCAGCCGGAGCCAGAGACTATACGGTGTCTTATGGTACGACGACTGCTTGTAGTACCACCATGTCAACGACCTCTGCGACGGCCGCGAATATTACAGCTGGTTTGAACGGTACAAACTACATCTGTATCCGTGCAAACGGATATACGGGCGTATCACCAGGCTCTCCAAACACAAACGCAACGACAAATGGTTCCTATAATCTCATTATTGACAATACATTGCCAACAGCGACGATAACCGCCCCTGCATCGTCTGTGACTTATATTGGTCCGCTAACAACAACGATGGGCTCTGGGTCGTCCACCCGCTTCACCGGAACCGCAAGCGATGCAACGGCAGGTGTATCGTTGGTGGAAGTAAGATTGCAGCAGGGAACTCAATACTGGAACGGATCATCTTGGGTATCGAGCGAGACATGGGTTGCTGCGACCGGAACGACGAGTTGGTACTACGATATATCTGATGCGAACATGACCGCCCGCGGTGATGCGTCAGCGTTCACGATTACAGCGCGGGTAACTGATGGCTCTGGTAACCTGTCAAACAATGCATTGACTGCCCACTTCAAAAACTTCACCTGGAAATTCAACGCGCCTACCGCGACTTTGTCGTCGTTGCCAGGTGTGTTGCTGAGTAGCTCATACTATTCTAAGGCCACGGCTCTAGGGGTGACAGTATCAGGAAGCTTGGTGCTCAGCTACCGCCACGCCATTGTCAGTGGATCCTCATGCGGAAGCCCAACCTATGGATCCATAACGGCGCAGACCACAAATATCACCAACGCTATTGGAGCAGACGGTCAGTATACTCTCTGTGTTATTGCAATTGATGAAGCTGAGAACGTTCAGGCGACACCTACATCACACACATGGTACAAAGATACGCAGGCGCCAAGTGTCACAGGTCTTTCGGCTGCCACCGTAAATGCAACTTATTCGACGTCGCCAACAGTCACAGACTCGAGTGCTCCCTCAGGGTCTGTAGTCTCCTACTCATGGACTGCGACACCGAGTAACAGCTGTACAGTGGCCTTTAGCTCTACAACTGCGCTGAATCCAACCATATCGTTATCGAATTGCACCAACAGCTGGGGTCAACCAACGATCACATTGACGGCAACGGATACAGCGACCAACTCCGGGTCTCAAAGCTTTGTTCTGACCTGGGATCAAGAGGCTCCTAGTATTTCGGCCGTCTTCGCTAATAAGACAGCGGGAAGCTACTCCGTTGGGCAGTCTATCCCTGTGAAGGTTAGATTTACTAAGAGTGCAAGCAACCCAAACAAAAACACGTTTAGTTTGACGCTCTCGCAGGCTGCAAACCTCGCATACAACATTCAAGGAGCCAGCCGGTCTGGCTCGGTGTCAGCGGGAACGTTCACGAACACCGGCAATGGTAACGGGGTGGAAATCGAATTCGCATACACAGTACTTTCCGGTGATAACTCTGCATATCAGGCTGGTCAGACACTAAACATCTCAAGTACCTCAGCGTTCACTACGGCTGGCTCGTTCAAGGACAACATTGGTTCCGGTAACAACGCGAACTACTCCGGCGCACCAACCGCGGGAGCTTCGGCGCTTCTCAGTTCAGCTGTTGTGATCGACACTGTAAATCCAGGCTTAGGCACGGCAAGTTATCAGTCGCCGGCAGATGACTACTGCATTAACTCATCAGAACGCTCGCTTGCGACGGCGATGCTAACCAATGTTTCTGGTAACGAAACTCTAAATCTGACGAACGGTGCCAACTATAAGCTTATAACAGAAGGTACTACCTGTGGTTCTGCATTGAGCTTTGGCACGTCTATCCCTCAAGCGAATAGCTCGGATTTCAATGCTGGTGATGTGAATTACGTGATCTGTATCCGATTTATTGACTTAGCATCGAACGTTGGTTATGCGCTGGCATCCGCAACCTCAATTAAGTTAGACACAAATACCCCTTTGATCACCGCGGGGCCAACCTTGGCTGCAGCTGCGGCAAATGGTCTTAATGCAACTGAACGTGGCCTGACATCAGGCATTCTATCGTCTGCGGTCACAGTCAATGATGGCACGGCAACAATCAATTATACGGCGACTCGCGTTGCGTCGAACAACTGTGCCGCAGCAACTGGATACAGCGGAAGTATACCAGCGATGAACACGGGGATAATCAATGCCGATGCGACTGACTGGAGAATTTGCGTTAAGGTATTTGACGCCGCAGGAAATACTAGCTACGGCGCGACGACTACGTTCGTCGTCGATACAGGTGCGCCATCGATCTTAAGCGGATTCCAGTGGACTGGCGATACGACAGGCCTTAATGGCGCAGCGGACGGATACTTGAATATCACCGAAAATGCGGCTGGTACCACCCTGCTTTCAGCTATTACGCCAAGCGAGACCTCAACGATCCTCTACAAGATGGTCCAGTCTTGGGTTGTTTGTAGTGGTGAGTCCTACTCATCGTCTGCGGTTCCCACTCGTGCTGATATGACTGTGGATAATACCTACAAAGTTTGCGCACGGATGACCGACAATTATGGCAACGTCTCTTATCAGAACACAACCAATCTGACTCGTGATACGAGCCCACCGACTGGCGCGTTTGTTTCTGGTCTGCCTGCAGCACAGTCAAACTTTAATTCAAGTCTTAATATCGCCGTCAGCGGAAGCGACACCTCAAAATATGACTACCAGGTTGTATCGGGTACAGCAGCGAGCTGTTCGAGCATTGGTAACACAAGAGATTACACCACAAACATCACCGACAATATTGCGGGACTTGCTCAGGGAAATATCACGGTTTGCATGAAGGCTCGGGATGTGGCGAATAACTTACAGACAACGACAACGTCTTATACATGGGTGAAGGATACGATTGTGCCGGCGGATGTTAGCTATTCAAGTCCAACCGGAACAATTAATTCAGCCACGCCCACGGTTCAATGGTCGGCCCCTGCTGGTGATGTATCAAAAATCCACATGTTCGTATCGACGACATCTTCTACTTGTACAAATGGAATTGTGCAAAGCTATGAGAGTTCAAATAGTACTCAGCTGGCCGGTAATTCGACCTCAAAAACATTGGCATCAATAGTTGAGGGGACATATTATGTTTGCATATTCACATTAGACCTTGCAGGAAACCAATCGAGTGGAGCCTATGGTTCGTTTGTTTACGACATCCCTCAAGTAGCCGCGCCTGTTATTTCACCGGGAACCGGTACCTACACGACGACCCAGGTTGTTTCAATGAGTTCGTCTACAAGTGGGGCTACGATTTATTATACGACAAATGGAACGCAGCCTACTTGCTCGGGTACGGCGTATTCTGTACCGTTTAGAATTTTTGCCACGACGACCTTCAAGGCCATCGCCTGTGCGGCTGGTTATATTGATTCTGAGGTTACAACGGTCACGCCGACTTTAAATATCCGAGGTGTCACTCTCACTACGGTGCCAAATTCACAAACGACGATTACAGTTTCAAATGTGGCAGCGGGTACAAATGTTCCTGTTGAAGTATTCGTTCAAGCAAATGGTTCTGAAAAGATTCATAACTATCATGTTGCGAATCCATTTTTTGGGATTTGTAACTGGAACGGATCGTCATGCTTTTCATGGCAGTTTTTGACCGGTAATGCAAATTTAACATGTAATGGGACTACATCGACACCAAACTATAATAACTGTGTTCAGACTGGCAGCCCGACATTAAGCAATGGAGCCTCCAGAGTGTTCAGATATGGATCGCAACTTGATACATCGGCCTCCTTCTATGGTTATCTGGCTCTATACAGGAATTCTCCAGGGTCGAATTCCACCATTAAAGTTTACATTGGTAGTGCCTCTGGATCCGCAACTGTGTCAGTAGACAGTTGGAATGATTACAATGACACCAATACTAACCAAACGCTATCTATTGATTAACCTGATCGTATCAATGTGGGGATACTTATGAAGACAACAGCAAAAGATGGTTTGTATAACTTCAGTGTAATGCTGAAGGCGTTTGCTTTCGTGTTGTGTACTGCGTGGCCCTCTCTTTCGGCTGCTCTTGGGGATGATTATTCGTCATCGAGTGGCCTACCTTCAACTGTTTCGTCCACCAGGTATTTCGCGTCCAACGTCGTCGATGGAAATAGGCAGCTAACCGTTGAAGAGAAAACCCAGTTTACATTAAAAAAAGACATTGAAAAGCTGAGCGATGTTGAACGGGTTGTCACAAAAGGCAGCAAGGTATCATTTCACGTAGTTATTCAGCTTGAGGATGGAAAAAAAGTCTTTGATTCTATCGCAGAAGGGCGTCCCTGGACGGGGACTGTTGGGGATGGCTCGATCCTGACCGGCATCAACGATGGTCTTTACGGCATGGCAGAGGGTGGAAAGAGATCTTTATGGATTCCGTCTCACTTAGCCTATGGCGCCAACGGTGTCGCGCCCAACATTCCGCCGAATGCTAAGCTTTACGCTGAAATCACCCTAGTCAGTATCGATGGTTTTGCGCCTTGATTCCAATTTACTAAAATCCTGCTAAACTTCTGTAGGTGTATCATTACGCCTTGGCCCAGGGAGGGTTTACAGGACATGGTGCGTTCAAATCTTCAAAAAAATGTAATTTTTTTGGTAGCAGTAACTTTGATGGCAGCTTGGTTTGTTTGGGAGTGGTTTTTAAGTCCTGCGAACCGGGAATTTATCCTGATCAAAGATTGGCGCCAGAGCGCTGATCAGTCCCCAGATGAATCACCGGATGCAATGTGGGCCCACCGACAATGTCATGAGCAGATGATGGGATCCTCCCTCAAAGACTTGGCACCAATGCCACTGGGCGCTAAATCAATTAAACAGATTAATAATCGAGTTTGGCAATTTGAGTTAAGAGACTTGGCTCGGTGGAGTGATGGCAATGCTCTGACTTCTGAGGATTTTGTGAAAGCGTGGAGCTACCGGAAGTCGTCGGTCAAAAGCCCAATGTTCAGTCGCATTCTTGAAATACGAGCTGTTGACACCTCAAAATTTGAAGTCGAGCTCGACGGAGAGGTTAATGAGTCGCTTGACCTTCGCGTCCTTTCATCCATTTGGATCTCTCCGTTAAAAGAGACTTCGCAAGCTTGGTCGTGGGATCGGGAGCTTTCTGGGCCTTGTGACGGCCCTTGGGTTACGGTGATCAAGGACAACCTGGAGCTTCGATTAAAGCGCAACAAGTATTGGCGTGACTTTGATAAGAGCTTGATTCGTTATGGACGTGTGCGTGCCGAACAATCCTCAAAAGGAGTCGCTCAGGATCTTTTTACTGAGGGAAAATTATCTTATGTTGACGCATCCGTTGATCCCACGCTTAAGCCAGTGGATACGAGCGGTGAGCACTCATTTATGCAGACTGCGGCTTGGTATATTTTTATTTCTCCGAAAGGTTCGTTTTCGGGGGCGAAGACAGCCTTTGTGCACCATGCTATCAATCGCGGTGAACTGGCGTCTGTGGTTCCAGGCTCCAGTTACCTCGCCCCTATGTACCGCCTGATTCCTCTGTCATTTGTCGATGCTGCAGGCGTTCCAGTGGTCCGACAATGGCCCAACCTAAATGTTGAATCGGTACTCGAGGCTAGGCGAGCTATTGGCTTGACTGCTGATCCCACCAAGCCTGATGAGACAAAGCCGCTTACAAAACCGATCAAGATCTTTGCGCCTGATGACAACGACATCACACCGGTACTAGAGCGTTTTGCCGAAAGACTAAAGTCCAACTACAGAATTGACAGCGTCATCGTACTAGAGTCGGAAGGGGAGCAACCAGAAGCGTCGTCCTATGATTTGGTTTTTGCTCGGATTGAAACAAACAAGGGAGCTGCGTCCTGGGCTAAATCCTTGCTAGGTGCGTATGAAGAGTTTTTTGCAATGCCGCCTAAGTTAAAGGGACCTTTAAAACAGTTATCGGCTATGGCTGATGCCGAATGGGTCACGCCGCAACAACAAGCAATCATTGCCAATATTGATAAACTGCCACTCTCCGATTACAATATAGTGGCGGTGGGACAGTTTGGTTCCAATTACCTCTTGGCGCGAGAAGCATCGGGCGTTGTGGTAGTCGGAGACCCGGGTAAAGATCCTGATATCAGTCGCGCCAAGTGGGTCAAAAGTCCCAAAAAATAGGGGGTTGAGATGGTTGCTGTGAATCCGAAGATCTTCGTGACAACGATCCTCGGCGGGTTGATCGCTATGTCGTGCTCTGGTTCGGGAGGGAAACTTCCGGCTATTGAGGTTCAACCCAAAGGGTCCTCCTTTGCGGTGACGGTTGGTCAAGAGGTGGACTGGACCTTTTCAGCCAAGCGTAGCGGTCGCGATATTGACATCATTGACGTGGCGTCCGCGCGACTGCCATTTGGTGTAAAGCCAGTTTATGAGCCGGGTAAGTTTGGATTTAAGGGCAAAGTCCTAGGTCGTCAATTTCGCGGTGGCCTCATTCAAGTCATTGCCTTTGATAAAAAAGCCTGTGAACAAGGCTATGCCGACATGAAAAAGATGGTGGAAAAGAACATGCGCGAGACAAACCAGTCTGAAGCCACCATACCACTCGAGCCTTGCAAGCCATCAACAGCAATGTCAGATCCTGCCATGGAGCAGTATATTTCGAAGGCTCAGTTTTATTGGAATATGACGGACGGTGTCGATGAGTTAAAGCCTGAAATGTATCGTCAGGTGGCTGTGGCCTTGAGTTGTGAGGCATCAGGAACCTGTGCTGCCAGTGAGCAATTTTATGCCGCTGATCAATCCGCCAAAGCAAAGCCCAAGAAGAATTTGGCTAGAAATCTTTTCGTCGTGATTCCTGGTAATCAGACTCCGCCTTCAGTGGATGTCGTACTAGGTGAGTGCGCTCGTTTTGAGCGACGCGAGTGTGGACAAGATAAATCTTGTTTGTGGGGGCGAGGCTCTTGTATTTCGGCATCAGCGGCTGCGCCCAAGAAAAAAGAAGGAGAGCGTCAATGAGCTTATCTAAATCTCCAAAGTCCATTATTGCAGGTGTCATTATTGTTGGCGTCGCTGCCACGGCATGGATTGTTTACAAGAAGCGCTCCGCTCAAAAAGACGAGCGACTGGCAGAGCTTGCTGATGTCCGTAGTTGTGGTGCAGATCTGAAAGATCAAAAGGCTGAGGGCGCTGAGCTCAAGAAATGGCTGGCCAATGAAACAGAGCTGCAGTCAGAGGGCAAATTGGCGCTGCTACGCAACTTAAGCGCGCTTCCGCCGCAAGTCATTAAGACCCTGGAAAGCCGCAACATTCGCTTTGCTTGGGAGTCTTTACGAAGCGGACTGACGTGTGCTCCTTCTGGTGCAGGTGCTAACGTTGGTCTTCGTTTTTCTTGTTTAAAATCTACGTCGAATTACGGCGATGTGATGATCTTTGGCTCTGATCCGGGAACGGGTGCTGATGGAAAACCGTTGCCACCCAACGAGCGCGAGATTATTGATGGCCGCATGTTACCGCTGGTGTTTTGGAGTTTGTTCGAGCAGATCTGGAACACAGCCGAAGAGCGTGATCTGGTTGCGGACAATGCGCGTTCTCGCTCAAATGACTTTTCGCGGTTGAAGCGTCATGTCTCCGAAGCGCTAACGATTGGTCCAGGGGAGCAAGAGTTTTACCGCCGCGAGTTTGGCGGTGCCGGCACGCGCTCGCCTGCCTTTGACACTCGTGCAACGGTGCTGATGGCATCTAACTTGTATTGCGATGCCGACACATACGCTCGACTTCAAAAGCAACAGCCGGAAGCGGTCAAACGCTTCATGTCCTCCTTTGGATGCGCCCTCGGTCGTCCTTGGCATCTAGGCGAAGCTGACTACAACTCCTACTGCCTCTAATTAAATTGGGGACACACGACGTAATTGGTTATTGATTAACCAATTACGTCGTGTGTCCCCGAATTATTTATAGTTTGATGGCTGTTAGCATGCCGTCGGCGAGAGTGGCGATATATGAAAACACGCGCTTATCGGATTTGACGAAGTCGTTGAATGCACGCACCGCAGCGATGTGGTCAGGAGCATCAGGGGACTCATTAAGGATTTCGCCGCGAGCAAGAGCATTGTCGAAAATGATGACTCCGCCTTTGCGTACAAGTCTAAGGCTCGCCTCCCAGTAATCTTTGAAGTGACGCTTATCTGCATCCACAAAAACTAAATCAAATGACTCTTGTTTATGCTCGGCTTCTATATCAGGAATGAGAAGCGGCGCCTCACCGACACGAATTTCTACTTTAGCGCTGACGCCTGCGGTCTCCATGTGCTCTTTGGCGATGGTTGCAAACTTTGGATTGTGCTCCAGAGAAATCAGGCGCCCTGCTTCCGGAAGCGCGGCGGCCAAAGCCAAGGTGCTATGACCATAATACGTCCCGATTTCAAAGATCTTGCTCGCACCGATCATCTTGGCGTGTGTGTATAAAAACGCCGCCTGATCAGGAGTGGTCAGCATAAAGTTCCATTTGTGTTGAAGACATCGCTGGCGAATAGTGTCGAGGTAGGGGTGTGGGCTTGCCGCGTGATCGTCGACATACGTGCGAAGGTCTCCCGTCGCTAACTCTGATTTAATGGTGCCGCGAATATCTTCCATGATGGACTTAACCAAAACGGCCCATGATGTAGTCTTCTGTCAGTTTATGCTTAGGTGCATTGAAAATCTGCTTCGTGACAGCGTGTTCAATCAGTTCACCCTGGAACATAAATGCCGTATGCTCTGACACACGCGCCGCCTGCTGCATGTTATGGGTCACAATCAGAATCGTGTAACGCTCCCGCAATTCACCGATCAGGTCTTCAATCCGTGCAGTCGATGCAGGGTCCAATGCTGAACACGGTTCATCCATCAAGATCACATCTGGATCCATGGCAATGGCTCGTGCAATACAAAGCCGCTGCTGCTGGCCTCCCGAAAGAGCTAGTCCGGACGAGTTTAATTTATCTTTGACCTCATCCCAAAGTGCTGCGCGGCGTAAGGAACTCTCCACCAGTTGATCGAAATCACCTGTGTAGCCATTGATAGAAGGGCCCCATGTGATGTTCTTATAAATGCTTGAGGGGAATGGATTTGGCTTTTGAAACACCATGCCAACCCGTCGACGGATAAAAACAGGATCGACATCATCTGAGTAAACATTGAGATCACGATACATGATTTTGCCATCCACGAGACGAAAGCTAGGCACAAAATCATTCATGCGATTAAACGTGCGCAGGAGCGTACTCTTGCCGCAGCCAGAGGGTCCAATCAGTGCTGTCACTGTGCGCGGGCCTACCTCAAGGGAGACCTTCTTGACGATGTTTTTATCACCGTAAGCTAACGTCAAATCTTGAGCTGCGATAACCATATCAACTACCACCTGTTTTTGTCTTCAAGACGGGCTCTGATCAAAATGGCAATACCATTGGTGAACAGTACAAGCCCAAGTAATACGATGATTCCAGCCGCCGCGATGGCCTGAAACTCTTCTTGTGGCCGTCCGGCCCAATTAAAAATTTGAATTGGCAAGGTTGTAAAGGAATCGTAGACGGAGTTTGGTAGAAAGGCGATGTAGGTCACCCCGCCAACCAAAATCAATGGCGCAGCCTCACCCAAAGCACGGCTAATCGCCAGTATAATTCCGGTCAGCATGCCTGGCATGGCAGCCGGTAACACATGATGCCATGTGGTCTGCCACTTAGTTGCGCCTAACGCCAAGGCCGCAAGCCGAATGCTTGGCGGCACTGTGCGCAGCGCTTCACGGCTGGAAATAATAATGACCGGCAAAATCATAATCGCCAGGGTACATGCCGCAGCCATAATACTGCGCCCAAAGTTTAAAAATCTAACAAACACCGCTAGTCCGAGCATTCCGTATACAAGCGACGGGATTCCAGCGAGATTGGCAATATTAAGTTCAATTAACTGATTGATTCGATTCTTCGGAGACATCTCTTCTAAGTAAATTGCTGCACTGACGCCCAACACCACTGCGATGATGCCGGTCAAAATAATGATGCAAGCGCTACCAACAAGTGCGCTGAAAATTCCAGCGCGAACAGCCATGCGACTTGGAAAGCTTGTGATGAAATTCCAATTGAGCCACGGCAACCCTTGCTCGCCGATCCGCCACAACAGAAGCCCGAGAATGAGCATGGCCAAACAAGTTGCCAGCAAAATAACCAAGTTAAAAATCTTGGCGTTAAAGTTTCTGCTGTCGAGATTGTCTTTAAATGGTGTGTCTAATATGGCTTCGCGCACGGAAGTTTCAGGACTGATTGGTTTTTCAGTGTTCATCGTGGCGATCCTTGTTATTCCCAGTGACGTGCAAAACGGCGCACGATCATTTGGCTAAATAGGTTTAAGGACAGCGTGATGCCGAATAACGTTGCGGCTACTGCAAAGATACTTTGGTACTCAATCGTTCCATGGGGGATGTCACCCATGGCCACCTGCACAATGTAGCCGGTCATAGTCTGCATGCTGACCAGTGGATTCAAGGTCATGTTGGGTGTGCTACCAGCCGCAAGAGCGACCGCCATGGTTTCACCGATGGCGCGTGCAAAGGCCAAGATAAAACTCGCCATGATTGCACTCATGGATGCTGGCAATAAGATATCAATGGATACTTCAGCCTTGGTTGCCGCAAGAGCAAAGCCGCCTTCGCGCACGGATCGCGGTGCGGCACGAATGGCGTCATCACAAAGAGATGTGACCATCGGTAGCACCATGAACCCTAAAACAATGGCCGCACTGGCTGCATTGAAAACTTCTGTGCTCGGTAGAAACCACTGTAGAAATGGTGTGACACTGGTGACGGCAAAGTAACCGAAAACAACGGACGGAATCCCAGCCAGGAGCTCAATGGTCGGTTTTAGAAACCGTCGCACGCGAAGACTGGCATACTCAGCCAAATAAATGGCACTGGCCAGACCGATGGGAACAGCGATGATGCACGCACCCACTGACACGACAACCGTGCCCATAATCAGAGGAACCACACCAAATGAACGCGGTTCAATCAGCGGAGACCATTCCGTACCCGTGAGAAAACTTCCCATGGAGACCACGGCAAAAAAGGCCGAGGACTCAAGGATTAAAATACCCACAATCGCGGCGGTGGTGAGCACCGAAATCCATGCGCAAACTTGCAAGAATCTGACGACGGCAATTTCCGACCATCGGATCTTCAGCAGCGCCTGATCTTGGAGGCTGCTGCCAGCGGTCGCGACTTTTGCAGTGTCATTTGGCAAATGAGAATCCTTTTTACAACTTTGGCCTTATGATTTTGACCCCGGCTTCGTAGACGCTTTACCGGTAACTCCCTTGGAAAAGCGGTCTAAAGCAGATTTGTAGCCATCATCTTTTAGGGGCTGGTAGCCTGTTTCAGTTGAGAGGCGCTTAGCGGTTTCAAGATAAAACTTCACAAACTCTTTGACCTGAGGTTTTGCAGCGGATGCCGCGCTCACATAGATGTAAAGTGGGCGGGATAAAGGGTATGTCCCATTAGCAACATTTGCTTCAGTGGGCTCGATTGCCCCTTTGCCGCCATCAACGGCTACGCCTTTGACCTTTTTGCTATTGGCCATGTAGTAGCCGTGGCCGAAATAACCCATAGCAAATTTACTGGCAGCCACACCCTTTAATAGCACGTTATCATCTTCAGATGCCGTGTAGTCGGTACGACTAGCTTTGGCTTTGCCAACAACTTCTTCAGCAAAATAATCGAATGTTCCACTGTCAGGACCAGGGCCAAACAATGCGATTTTTTCCTTGGGCCATGATGGATTCAGGTCTGACCACAATTTGATTTTGGATCCGGGTTCCCAGATTTTTTTTAGCTCGTCTTTGGTGATTTTACTTACAAATGAATTTGACGGATGCACGACAATGGATAGCCCGTCGATCGCAACTGGTAATTCAATGAAGTCGATTTTCTTTTTCTTACACTCTGAGATCTCAGTATCCTTAATTTGACGGGAGGCGTTGTTAATGTCGATTTCGCCTGCGCAGAATTTTTTAAAGCCGCCGCCGGTGCCAGAGGTACCCACAGTGACGCGTACAGACTTATTGATAGCGCCAAACTCTTCGGCTACGGCTTCGCTGATAGGAAATACGGTGCTTGATCCATCCAAACGGACTTGGCCGTTAATAGGAGCGGCAAGGGCTGGGAATGCAAAACTGCCGCAAAAGAGAGCTAAGTGTCTAATATTCATAACATTCTCCAAGGTCAAAAGGGCGCAGAAAATGATGTCAACTACCGAAAACTATTCATAAAACCGACTGACCATCATACACCTGCGCTGCCCAAGGGACGAGGGAATTTATGTAAAGATCTCTTAAAGTCCATTGAAAATAGCCGATTTTACTATATTCTTTCTTGAAATTTATTAAATTTTAACATAAATGCTCTATAAACTTGGGGTCTAAATTAATCCTGAACTTTTGGAGGAATTGTTGATGCTTACGAGTACTCAATCGACCGCAGGTGACATTCTGATCATCGAAGACGAAGCCGACATTCGTGAATTGATTCAATTCAATCTTGAACGCGAAGGCTACAAAACGAGAACCGCCATCAATGGTGCTGTTGGATTAGATGCAGCCTTAGCGAAAACTCCCGATCTAATTTTGATGGATATCATGATGCCGGTGTGTGATGGGCTCACGGCATTGAAACGCATGCGTGAAGCAGCCAGTCCTCTGAAGAACGTTCCCGTGATCATGTTAACGGCCAAAGGCGAGGAAAGTGATATCGTCGTTGGTTTGGAACTTGGAGCAGACGATTACGTCACAAAGCCCTTTAGTCCGAAAGAAATTGTTGCAAGAATTCGCGCCGTGCTCAGACGAGCATCGGAGGAAATAACTCGTGCTGGAGCGACCGCAGCGCCAGTCTCTACAGGCGACATGCTAAAAGTTGGTCCAATCGAGATGGATCTTGAAAAGCATGAGGCTTGGGTCAAGGGTCGACCTCTCGTGCTCACGCTTGCAGAATTCAATTTGCTAAAAACGTTAATCAGTAAGCCAGGACGTGTATTCACACGTGATCAGATTCTCGAACGAGTGGCCGGTGCAGACACTTACGTCATCGATCGGAACGTGGATGTTCACGTACGAGCGGTGCGTAAAAAGCTGGACGAAGAGGCTGAGTTTATTCAGACGGTCCGCGGAGTTGGTTACAAGTGTCGCGAAGTATAAGCAAGCTGCCAAAAATAAGTATTCGTGCGGTTTTCCGCGGCCACTTGCTTTGGCAGGTGTTTGGCGCCACAGCGATCACCGTATTTACAGCGCTGTTGACTGTAGCTGCAGTGTTTTTGCTTCGTTCTCCCGTACTCAAGATTGAACAGACTTATGAACTTCTCACATCTTTGGCCGTCGCCACATTAGCTGGTGTGGCTGTGGCGATGGGTGTTGGCTTTTTACTGGCGCGTAGCGTTCATAAATCTCTGACCGAGCTCACCAGCGTCGCCGAAAGCCTTGCTTGCGGGGATTTTTCAGCCAAAGTGAAACGTTTGGGTGATGACGAGTTTGGGCTGCTCGGACTGACGTTGAACCTGCTCGGAGAAGAACTCTCGGAGCGTATGGCCACATTATCCCAAGAGCGTACGCAGCTTGCGGCTCTTTTTGGTGGTATGGTCGAAGGAATTGTAGCGATTGGTGATGATGACCGTGTGTTGTTCGCCAATGGTGCTGCCGACAAGCTGTTAAAAGCAAGCGCCAGTGTGTCTCGCGGTAAACAGATCAGTGACGTACCCGGTCTTGGACTGGTTCTTCCTGTAGTCATCCGATGTCGAACAGAGAAAAAGCGCAAGCATACTGAGTTGACCGTCACCGATGGCGAACAACTGGTCGTATTAGAAACCCATGCCTCTCCTTTCAAGGGCGAGCAAACGGCGGGTGTCGTCGTGGTGTTACACGATGTCACCGAACTTAGACGCCTTGAGCGGGTGCGCCGTGATTTTGTTGCCAACGTCAGCCACGAGTTAAAAACTCCGCTTACCAGCATCAAAGGCTACGTAGAAACCCTGCAGTCTGGCGCTAAAGCTGATCCGGCGACTCTTGATAGATTTCTTCAGCGCATCGACGTGAACATCGTTCGCCTCGTGGAATTGGTTCAAGATATTCTGTCGTTGGCCCGCATTGAAAATCAGGAAGGTCTTCTTGCAAAGTCAGCAGTGGATTTGGGTGCTGTTGCTCGACAGACTTTGGTGCATCACGAGCATGCGGTCGCAAGTAAAAATATTTCTTTGAAGGTCAATGTCGCAGATCACATCGTTGTGCAAGGTGACCGTGAGGCTCTTCGTCAAGTGGTGGATAACCTGCTCACAAACGCCATTAAATACACGCCAACGGGCGGTGAAGTCAGTCTTCGTATTGATCGCCAGGGCGATGTTGCTCAGCTAACCGTCGAAGATACTGGCGTTGGAATTCCTCCTGAGCATCATGCTCGGATCTTTGAGCGCTTTTACCGCGTTGATAAACATCGTAGTCGTGAAGATGGGGGCACCGGTTTGGGCCTTTCCATTGTTAAGCATCTTGTGAGTGCCATGAACGGCAAAGTTTCGGTGGCCAGTGAACCCGGCCGCGGAAGTCAGTTTCTTGTGCAGATGCGTCTGCAGTCCTAAGTTTCCCACATCATCTCGATTCTAATGGCCTCGTTGACGAGGCGCAAACTCACCATAACCAATGATGTGGGCGTCATTCCTCACACCTTTGGCCAATCAGCCAAAGCCCTGTAGAATAGAGGAATCGGTTAAACATCGGACCGCAACCTCTGCGATCCGAAAAGCCCCCAAACACAGGGCAAGGGAGAAGTGCTATGAAACGTTCGCTATTGATCGCAGGCGCCGGCATGTCGGCATTGTTCATGATGGGACATGTGCGTGAGCGCATGCCAGTGACGATTGTTCCCGCAGGATTTGTCGCAGGTCTAAGTGAACACGGCAACAGTCTGATCTTTGAAGAAAACGGTGTGTCTATTATGCGCCGTTTTGACGCTGTCGATCGCGACTTCAATCATCTTTATGTCGTGCGCATGCCTGGCAAAAAGACGTTACCTTTTTTCGTCGAGCGTTTGGGCGAAGTGATGCACTTTGAGCCCGAGCAATTTGTGTTGGTGCGTGTTGAAGACGAGTCCAAGGTGGCAACGTTGTCACACTTGATGCATCACGAAGGTATTGCTTGCGGTGCCGTGATGCGTCTTGAAGGTGACACCATGGTGCGTGAGGTTCCGGCTGGCGCAGGTGAACCTGTGATTCCGGTATCCAATGATCTCGCTGAAGTTAGAGATATGGTTTCGCAGGTGTCTGGAGAAAATATTTTCCAGACAATCCGTGATATCAGCTCGATTCACACAAGATTTCATGGCTCTTCCACAGGGCAAGCATTCGCAGGAACATTGAAACAAAAGTATGAAACGATCGCTGCAGGTCGTGATGATGTGACCGTCGAGCTTTTTGATCACGGTAGCAAGACGTCGCAAGACAGCGTGGTTGTGCGTATTCGCGGAACGTCTCGTCCTGACGAAGTCGTAGTCCTTGGAAGCCATATTGACAGTGTTAACTGGTCGTCTGGGTCATCTTCCAGATCTCCTGGTGCTGACGATAACGCTAGCGGCACGGCAACCAACCTCGAAATTTTCCGCGTGCTCATGGCATCTGGTGTTCGCCCCGAGCGAACCATCGAGATTCATGGTTACGCTGCAGAAGAGATCGGTCTTGTTGGAAGCCAGGACATGGCTCAGAAATATAAGGCCGCTGGCAAGAACGTGATCACGATGGTGCAGCACGACATGAACCTTTACAAGGCTCAGGGCGCCCCAGATAAAATTTGGTTTGTATCCAATAACACAGTCGATACATTCAACAACGCCCTTGGCGAAATGATTGACCGCTATGTCGGCGTGGCTTGGGGTAAAAAGAGTCTTTCTGGCGGTGACAGTGATCATACATCGTGGAAGCGTCAGGGATTTGTGACGTCCTTCCCATTTGAAGATCCAGGTGCCTATAACCGTGCAATTCACACCAGTAATGACTCTTTAGAGTCGGCGGGTGCGATGACTCAGGTGTCTGCGTTTGCAAAACTAGGACTGGCGTATTTGGCGCACTATGCCGGAATTTAAACGTTCTAGGACTTGCATTTTAGTCCTGGCAGGTCTTTCTCTGTTGGCCAGCTGTAAGCATAAGGCTGCCACATTGAAAGACGCGTCTCAGGATGCTTTGACCAAAACAAATGAATTTGACGAGATATTTCGCAAGGCGGTTAACGCTGAGCGTTTTGATGAGGCTCTTCAGCTAACCTGTGCTCACTTCGCGTTGCAATGCAAGAACATGGGAGTAAGTCCAGACGAGTCCAAAAGCGCGCGAGCGGTCACGTACCCTTACACAAATAAAATTGTTCTCTATCCTGGAGCGTTTAGCTTCTTGGGGATACCTCACGCTGGGTGGCTCGCCTCGATCATTGAGCATGAAAATTTCCATACGCGGCAGTCTATGTACATCCGAGCTGTGGTGATGGGGCCTCAAGCACGCATCTTGGGCGACCGCTCTTATGAGGCAGGCGTTGAATATGAAGCATGGGACTATCAGTTAAAACAAGCCGACCGTTTTCATCTAAATTGCGAAATGGTTCTTGAAATTGAGCGGCAGCTTTATTTTTACGGAAAAATTTTACAAAACAAGGGCCGAGGTCCTCTGGATGAAGCCGAGGAAGTTAATGACTTTACCATGCCAGATCAGGAGCAGCGCATTGTGTTTAAGCGTTGTGAACGGTCGCGTAGCAGTTCTGTCAGCAAATAAACTTACGGTTCCTGAGCGCAATTGTCACATGGCTCATTAACCGCATTGTCTCTTCCAATCAAACCATCAAACCAGTGCGTAAACGGCATTAAACCGTCGTTTGGTGCGGATGCGCTGTAAAATTCCGGGAACGGTAAAATACAGTGCCCGTCCCAAGGTGCCGTGTAATAGTTAAAGTTTGGCGCTTGAGACGCAATCTTGGTCATCGTCAAGCGCATCTGGGGTGCCCATGTTGCCTGCTGACCACCCATGGCTGCAAAAAACCAACGTTGGACGATATCGTTTAGATAGTTGAATTGACTAAAGTGAATGTCGGGATTGGCCTTGCTGATGGCTGTGTAGACGGCATCACTAGTGAGATCAGTCAAGTCCCGCTCGTTAGGGTTTAAGTCAGGAATCCATGCTGGCGCAGAGCGTTCAATATGCCAACGGGAAAGCCAGTTTTTTTGGAAGTCGCGCGTCAGAATGCTGGCGCCACTGTCGCCAAACTGGGCCATTTGAGCAGTTGGATAAAGCCTACGAATGTATGGCGTCCACCAGATCGAAGCATAAGCTCCCGCCGAGCATCCGGTAACAAAGACCTTATCTGGTGATTGGCTTAAGTGGTTGAGCGATTCAGCAATTGCCACTTTAGCGTTGATCGCTCCGCGATGGAGGATTGTGACGTCATGGCTGCCGTCAACGGCGTAGGTCTCGTCACTCATGCCCCAATGCACGTCTCCCGTGCAGTAAGGAATAATCACGTGTGTATCATCGCGGAACGGGTTTTTCTCATGTTGCCGGTTGTAAATGCCGTCAGCAGTAGCGATATAGTCGTTAATGACGTCAGGGACTCGGCGGCGAAAATAAGACGAATTAGGCCCACACGTTTCAGCATTCCAGCACGCACCGCCACCCATAAAATCAAGCACAAGATTTCCAGAAGTTCCCTCGTGAACAAAGATTGAAAAGGGCGAGCCATCGGCACAGGCTGTCTCGCCCGCCAACTTGATCTCTCGCCAACCTGCGGTGTCAGCACCAAACAGCTGCGGTGCCTGCAGTAAGCTCATGCTCAATCCAAAAGCAACAAAATGAGGCCATGATCGTTCGATGGTCATGTGAGCTCCTAAAAAACAGAACCACTTAGATTTATGATGATGGGGAGTGCATCGGCTGTCAATGAAGGATCGCATCTTGTTTGGTGCATTTCTACCCAGTCATATCTTGAGTTTAGGGGTTGAGATAGGGGGGGAAATAGGTGAGACTATTATATTGATCAGCTGCTGGAGTGAAATTTGAGTCCTGAGGAATTAAAGCTACTACAAGAAGAAGAGGATCTACTTAAGATGGTCCTCGACGGCCTGCGTGTTGCACGTGGAAAGTCGCGTCTTGATCTGCATGACCTTGGGACTCGCCTGACACAGCTGCGTGAGCAGGCTGCGGCGGCTAGAGCTGAGGATTTACCCGCATTGTTTGACCAAATGAACAACCAGCGCGCTTTGATTGAACAAGCCCAGGTCGACGAACTGCCGGACTCTAGATCTCCATACTTTGCACATATGCAGCTCGAAGAGAACGGAAAGCTGAAGGACATTCTCATCGGATACCGCAGTTTCCTCGATGTGACGGGAGCTCCTGTAAACGATTGGCGTAACGCTCCCATTGCGGCTGTGTTTTTTAATTACCGTCAGGGTGAAGAATATGAAGCTGAGCTTCCGGGACGCATTGCGCGCGGCATTGTGCGCAAACGTCATCTATTAACGATTAAAGACGGCGTTTTGGTGTTTGTCGGCACACCTGAAAAGGCTTACCGCAAAGATGCTCAGGGTCAGTGGAGTGAAGACACCGGTGCGCGTAATCCGAAACTTGCGGGAGGCAGTGGTTCAGCAAGTCGAGGCTTTACCCTTGGCACCGGTCAAAGTGGTCGGCCATCACCTGAAGTCTCCGCACTGCTTGACTCCCATCAATACTCAGCGCTTTCGAGTCACGAGGATGACCCTGTGCTCGTTCTTGGGGGAGCAGGGTGCGGTAAAACGACGGTGGCTCTGCATCGACTGGCGACGCTCAATTACCGTAGTCGCGAGCGGTTTGCGCAGCACAAGATGGCCGTTATTGTTCCCGATGAAGGCTTAGTTAGACTTAGTCGCAAACTACTTGATAGCCTTGGACTCTCAAGAGTACTGGTCAGCTCGTTTGACAAGTTTTTCCCTGAGCGTGTGTTTAAGATCATTCGCCGGTTGCCGCATAAAATTTGTGACAATCCACCAAGCACGGCTACTTACTTTAAACGTCACCCGGCCTTGAGGACGGTCTTAAAAGAATTTATTGAACTTCAGGCCAAAGAATTTGCTCACGAGATGGCGCATAAAATTCCGGACTGCCCAGAAGCCGCGCGCATCATGCTTGAGGAGACGAAGTACCCACTGACAAAGCGGCTTGCCAAAGCGCGCCGCGCTTACGAGCAGGGAGTCAATTTGTCAGCCGTGAGAGGTGATATCAAACTGTTCCCGGAGCTTGAGAAGCGGGTGATGGATATTGCCAAAGACCGGGTCGATTTTTTCATGAATAAGGACTTGTTGCGACGGGTCGTCGATCTTTCAAATGGGCAGATTGCTCATTCAGCCGTCGATGTCGTATACCGGCACAGTGCTGATCAGTTTGCAGATCCTGCGGCGAAACGCTATGCCGGGGTTGATCTTGAGAAACTTGAGACCGTCGATGGTGGAAGTCTTGCCGACGAGTTTGTGGATGACATCGCGCAGACGATTGATCCGGAAGATTTTGCGATCGTTTATGAGATCAGACGTCTAAAACTTGGCTTACAGCGCGGAGATGATGAGGGCTTGCATCAGTTTTTACATCTAGTGATTGATGAGGCCCAAGACTTGGCGCCGATCGAACTCGCGGCCTTGGGAGCAGCTTTATCAAAAGATGGCTCGGTGACCATTGCTGGTGACAGTGCGCAGCAAATTGATCCCTCAACGACCTTCGATTCTTGGGATGCAGTGTTGGATCAAATTGGCGTGCCGCGTGTGCAGGCGCAGCACCTAACAACAACATATCGTTCGCCAAAACCGGTGGCTGAATTTGCGCACAAGGTTTTGGGCAAATATGCCCCCCGCGAGATGCCTAAATCAATCAAAGATGGTGTTCCGGTCACAGTCACCCTGTGTCCTAATGAAGGTCATTTAATGTTATCCCTTGCGGATACGCTCAGTGATTTGATGGTGGCAGAGCCCTTGGCATCGGTTGCAGTGATCACTCGTACTCCGGAGACGGCGCAGCGTATTTATAAGATGCTATCTGACGTTTCCAATGCCAGATTGGTGGAAGACGGAGCCTTTGAGTTTAGACCGGGTGTGGATGTGGTCGAGGTTAGTCAGGTCAAGGGTCTTGAGTTTGATTACGTCGTCATCCCTGATGCGACGCCTAATTCTTATCCCGACACTCCAGAATCACGCCGGCTTTTACACGTTGCATCAACGCGCGCCATTCACCAGCTTTGGGTGATGTCTATCACTCTGATGTCACCGATTATCTCCGAGTCAAAATCGGTGTGACTTTCTTAATTGGTGCCGCTAATCGGTATAACTGATTAGTTTTGACGGAATCCGGAAACTTCAGGATGACGAAGCAGATCATATGGATCACCCTTCAAGTCCAGCGCCTTCGCGAATGCCTCTTCGGTGGTGAAGCCTTTGGCTTTTAGGCTTTTCACCCGAGATCTAAGGGTTTCTCCATGTTGTACGAGTAAGCAGTACTCGGACAGTAAATGCCGATGGCTATTTTGATCGAGGGGGTTGACGGTTGATAAAAATAGCTCCACTTCAATTCCGTTTGCCATGATACTAGCCGTTAAACATCCTCCGTGTCGGGTCTGAGACGTCTTCCAGGAAATCTGTTCTGAGATTTGATTTTGACTTAGTTTCTGACTGATTTCCTGCGCGGCCACGTCGAGGTCGGGTGCGCCCAGTAGAATATCTAGATCACTACCTGGCAGATCAATCTCCAAGGGAATGCTACCAGATAGAAGTGGCATCCACGGCTTTAAAACCAGCAAAATATTGGTGCGTGCAAGCCATTGGCTCAGGATGACATGATTCTCAATCGCAATCGTTGACGAGAGAGGAAGATGGTGAAATTTGATTTTACCGTCGTCGAGAGTGACGCTGGACTCGGTTACATCATGTGTGACCAGCACCTCAATGTGCTCATATCCCGATTTATAAAATTGATTTTCCTTCGGCGCAGGAATTTCGATCGCCTCGATCCATTTGCCTCTGACCTGTAATGGTTCGCTCAGTCTAACTGTCGTGATGGGGCGACCATTGACTTCCGCATGAGATAAAACGGTTCCGTATAGATCATGGGTTGGATTTGAAATCGCAGCAACTGATGACTGGTATTCCGTCAAAGTCTCGGTGCGAAAGCAAACGTGATCAACAATCCAATCACGGGTAGGGTGGCCGCGTTGTTCTGCCTGATCAAGAAGCTTCGCTACAAATGCAGTGGCGGCTGCTCGATCAAACCGACGATTATCCAAGGATGGTTCCAATTTGTTGGCCTCGTTAGTTTGGCAGAATCTCTACTACCAGCTTACCTTGGGTTCGACCTTTTTCAAGTTCTGCAAGTCCCAACGCCACATCGTCTAAGCCAAACGTCTTGCTAACACTTGTTTTGATGATCCCTCGATCTATCAAATCGGCAATGTGGTTGAGGTCCTTCCGAGAGCCCTGAAGTAGCATAAAGCTTGTTTTTATGTTTTTCTCCTTGGCTAATGACTCTGTCTCGGCATCCGGTGGATTTACAACGGCCGGAACGGCGCCGCCCTTTTTGGTCGCAAGAATGCTACGAAGATAATTGGTGCCACCAATGGACTCAAACACAACGTCCATTCCTCCAGTCTTCTGAGCAACGTCGACAAAGTCCTCTGTTTTGTAGTCAATGACGCGGTCCGCGCCGAGGGACCTTAGATAGTCGCTGCGCTGGCTACTTGCGGTTGTGTAAACCTCAGCCCCTAAATATTTAGCGTATTGTATGGCAAACGACCCAACTCCACCAGCCCCAGCGTGAATCAGTACTTTGTCGCCTTTTTTGACGCCGGCAAAATCTCTGAGCGCCTGCACAGATGTCAGGCCAACAACTGGTAACGAGGCAGCTTCGATGTGGTTTAAGGTTTTAGGCTTCAGTGCAACGATGGATTGATCGACGGTCACGAATTCTGCAAAGCCGCCATCGCGGTCTAGAGGGTTTGAGAAATAAACGGCGTCACCCTTTTTAAAGTCTTTTGCCAAAGCGCCAACATCAACCACCACTCCTGAGATGTCTCCCCCTAGGACTCGGGGAAACTCGACGGGGAAGAGTTCCTTTAAATGGCCTTCACGAATCTTGAAATCAACAGGGTTTAGACCTGTGGCGTGAATACGAACGAGGACTTCAGTTGGTCCAGGCTGAGGAATGGGTAGTTCCGCGACCTTAAGTACATCATTGGTTCCGTAATCACTCATAACGACTGCCTTCATAAATCCTCCCTTGTGTTGTGTGTTTGGGTGCAATCTTTGACTGGGTTGATTTAAATTAAGGAATCGATTCTTGCCAATGAATAGCTAATATGATAGCTATATCATATGAGACATATTAAAGGTAAAGATCTAAATTTATTGCCAGTATTTGCTGCCCTTTGGCGTGATCGTAATGTCACCAAGGCGGCTCAGGCCCTCGGCATGACCCAGCCGGCTCTATCAAGGGCGCTGTCCCGCCTGCGCTCAGAGTTTGGCGATCCTCTTTTTGTCAGAAGCTCTAAGGGTGTGAGCCCCACGGCGCGCGCTAGCGAGATGGCTTCGGAAATAATCTCCATGGTTGATCATTTAGATCACCTTTATGAACCCTCCGGGAAATTTGACCCGGCGCGTCTTGAGCGAGTGTTCACAATCGTTACGACAGATTATTTTGAATCAGCGGCCGCCGAGAGATTAATACCAAAAATCCTCAGGGAGGCTCCCAACGCATCCCTTAACTTCAGAACAAACGTTGGCGGTATTCCGCGCGAAAGTCTTGAAAAAGGCGATGTCGATTTAGCCATATTAGGTGTTTTTGAGCGTATTCCGGAAGGCTTTTACACACAAAAGATCCTGACAGATACCTACCGCTCAGTGGTTCGATCAAGTCACCCCGCAAAGCGCTTCACGGTTGAACAATTTACTCAGTATCCTCACATTCTGATGACCCCGAAAGGCGACATGCATGGCATCGTCGACGAGTCACTCGAACGGCTTGGAAAAGCTCGCCATATCGCCGTGGGATCGTCAAATTTTCTTTCAGCTGGATGGGCTGTAGCAAACTCTGATTTAATTTTAACGGCGCCAGGCTTGGTTATTGATCAGATGGCTGAGCGCCTATCGCTAAGGGAGTTTCAGACCCCCGTAGAGACGCCTCAGTTAGAGATTTTTCAAATTTGGCACGCAAGAACCCATAACGACCCCGCTCAAAAATGGCTTAGGGCAATGATCGCGGGGTCGTTTTAGCTCATTACTGCCACTCGACTGATTACGTGAGTGTTGTATCGTCACGGAATATAAACATTACACGCATTTCGCTGCCAGCTGGCCCAAGCTTGCGTGGCACTTTGCCCTTGGTTGTTGCGCCAACCGCTTCGTACTAGCCATGTGCACAGCGGATAATTTTCTCTGGCTTGCTGGGCCATCGCATGTTTGCAAGCACTTACTAATTCATACTCGCAAAGTTTTGAATGCATAGAGTAGGGCATAACAACGACGTCATCGTTATACATGCGTTCCCACACGTCACAAAAACTGTCTGCTTCCATGATGCCAAGCTGGTAACCGTCCCAATAGCATTCTTCCGCTTTAGCTAAATTTGATCCAGTGATGGTCGTGACAGCAAAAATTAGCCCGCACGCGATATTTTTCATTGTCTTGCTCCTTTTTCTAGAACTTTTTCCAGTTCTAGAAAACCGCTAGCAGTAACTGTGCCATCCGAAAGTCACGTAAACATTGGATTTTGAAATCTCATAAAGTTTTGCGCTTCGATCAAATCACTAAATCTGCGCAAATTAACGCATCTCTAATAAATGGGGCCACATAACCGAATGACTATTGATGTTGCAGTTCAATCAATAGTCATTCGGTTATGTGGCCCCAATTTCCGTTTACTGCTTCTTTAGAATTATTAACCTGGGATTCAAAAGCTTCGTCGGGTCTGGTCCTCGGGCTGATCCTGGCACAATGTAGTTTCGCTGAATAATTTTGAGTTTGTCTCCCTTGGGAACCAACTGCTCTGAGACTTCAAGACAATGTGGCAAATTCGAACAATCCCGGGCGAAATATTGAAGATAAATTTTTTCGGTATTGGCCACCGAGGCCGAGAAGGCGGAGGTGGAGCCCGCCAAGTCCACGTCGGTAAGGTTTGCAACACCTACAAGCTCGGGAATCTGATTGGCTGATAGACTCGTATAAACGGCGTTACCGGTTGCTGTGCCGAGGGTTCCAACGGCGGCGAGAACCACGTCGGAGTCTAGATCAACAGTCTGACTAATCTGATAGTCAGCATCTCCTGTGTCTCCCAAACAGTTCATCGGACGTCGCATACAATGGTCACCCACAAGATCAACTTTCTCCAAAAGGCTGTAAAAATTTGAGTCTGGCGCCGACGGCTGTCCCCACTTGTCTTTGACTGCCGCTACGAGATCATCGAGGCTTCTTTCCAGGCCAAGTTCAGAGTTGGCGATCCGGGGTTCGCGCACAGGCGGCAGATAGACTTGATATTGGGGCGAGGGATTTTTATTCCTCACCCTCAGAACGGTCATCGGGAGTTTTTTACGCCATTGATCCCCAGCGACCTCGTCTGTTGGTAATGCATAGCGTATCAACATCATGAAGTCATCCGATGCAGAAGTGTGTCCAAGTCGCGCAAGTCCCGGGGATATCCGCTCAATAAAAATTTGCTGGCGGTCAGTAACACCGGCATTCAACAGGGCGTCGCTCAACTCCTGTGCCAATGTTGTGTTCGCGGTGATGATGAAAAAGCGTTGCTGTTCAAAAGCATCACCTGACTGTCTCTCGATCACAACGTTGTTGACACTGTCTCCGATGCTTGAAAACAGCAGTTGGCGCGACGGATTAGGTGATGACATAAATAGAATACTTTTCATGAACGCGTCATCAAGAGTTTCATAGATAGAATCTGTTAAGTTGACGCTAACGTCCCGGGAAAATACATAGGATTGCATACCAAAGTATCGTCCTGGCGGGGGTAGCTTTGCCAAAATGATAATAGCTTCCTGTTCACCAAGCCGATATGTCCAGCCTTCATTGTCCGGCACTGGGCCAAGCATGTTCTTCATGTGTGCGTCAACAAACTCGTCTTGCCACTGTGGCAGTGTAGGGATGACATAAGGAGCTGTCGGATTATTTCCGAGGCAGTTACCGATTGACTCGATCGCATATTTGCAGTCTTCAATTGTGAATAGGTGAAAGTTGCCTTTCATCACATCGTATCCATCTCCTGAAAGGTCTGATTGCAGATTCTCAGCTTTTTGCGCAAGCGAGAGAGCAACCTTCTTAGATGGATTTGGCACAAACGGTGCTGCATGGCCCACTTCGGGCCTGCCCCCAGCACCCACTGCAAAACATGAAGCTGCAGCGGCTGCCATCAGGAACATCGGCATGGAAGATCTTTGTTTATTCATTGGATTCCCCTCTTCTAGGCTTAAGAAAGCTCTGGCCCATTACGTAAGTAGCAAGACGTATGCCGATCAGCGCGCAATCGGATGTGCCGACTTATGGGAATCGTTGGTGTTACCCAACTGTGGCTTTTTGGTGCCACCCGACTGATTCGCATTTACCAATAAATAGTAGATGCGAATCAGTCGGGTGGCACCAATTAAGTGTCCCCGATTTATCCGATTCAAAGGCATGAAGAATTCGAAAAAGATTGATAGTGAGCGTGGTTTAGGCTCTTTTTGCGATTTGATCTTTCCAAGTCTCGCCCTCTTCATCTTCTGGCGATGATGCCACTGTTGCAAGCGGAGGTAGCTTTGGCCAAACGTAGACATCAGCATCCGATATATCCTTGGTCGCGTAATGTCCCGATAAAAGAAAACGACTAAACTGGGTGTTGTCAAGCTGCATCAAATCACCAGCCGTCCGTGAAAGTACCAAGCGGTCTTGATCGCCAAAATTAGAGCGAAGTAGCTTTGCGACCGACTCTAGTCGACGTGCATACCCAGGTATGGCCCCAAATGCAGTGGCCTTCACGCCACCGATCGGACCAAATATTCCAACGGATGCGACCCCACATGACATGCCGACGTCTATACCAGAAGGGTAGCCAAACTCGCGCGCAAAAGTTCGACGATTTGAGAGGAGCCACACACTAAAATCAAAGCCCTTATCAAGAAGCGTTAAATCTGGCTTGTCACTTTCTGAGAAAATAACGACAAAAAGCTCATCAGCAATCCAGTCCATGAAGAAATTCCCTTCGGGAATGTCTTTGTTAAGCCTGTCTGTGATACGCCCGTAGTAGTGAGCAAGCCGCTCTCCCAATACCTGGGGATTTTCATCGCTAGCTAGTGATTGATAGTTTCTCCAATCCGAACAAATGCAGATACAAAAGCGGTTTTTTGGCACAAAAGTGGTTTCGAGGCTCTTTTGCTCTCGTGAAGCCTTTAGCAGTACGTAACGCGGAACGTAACGGGATTCGTCTCTGTATCTATTGATGGAGGCTCGTTTCAAAAAGCGTTGCGCTAAGATTTGAATATTTTGGCCAGTAATCTGCGCTATAAATAATGATCCGATCCCCCAATATAAATCTGGATAACCGACAAGTCCGAAGCAGGTTGTTCCGAAGATGAATGCAAATAAAATGTGATGCACATGGCTTCTAAACGGAAAAACTAGACCACCAAAAAATATATGAACGATCCAGATACCCGCAAACCACTGGCTAGCAACGCCGTCAGCAATGGAAATTCGTGCACCGACTGTCCAAATAATTTGACTAAATATTAGCAGATAGAGCACGGCAAATCGCATCAAATTGGTTGAGTGATTCGTTGTCAAAAAATATATGCTGACCATTGCCTGGAGAATTTGCCCAATCCCCACAAAATAAAATTCTTCCGGTCCGATTAAGCCAAGCCACCAAAGCGCAGTGAGAAATAAAGGGGAGGCGAGCGCTAAAATGAAATATGCCTTGGCATATTCACGCTCTCGTAATGAGATTGCCGTCATTGAGTATTCAAACTCAAGCTTGTTTGAAAATGTTGGCTCAGCTAGCAACGAAAAAGATTTCACACATTCCCCTGCAGGCACTTCGAAACGGCAAACCTTGACGGCTCGCTTAAACAATTGAGTTTTTTTGCCAGGTTGTTATCGGACCAAAGGCCAAAAGAGTGAAGATCTGATAAGAAATTGTAGAGCACATCAACAAAAAACTAATGATATCAGTGATTTAAAATTTTGGTGGTGGATTGATATTTTATAAGCGGGGGAGCCGTAGGATTGGGTGGGCTGGCTTTAAAATATATCCTGAGCCTTCACGATTTCGCGCACCTTGATTCAAAATCTGCATGTGTTGCGATTTGTGGAAGATTCTAGAAATCCCAGTTTAGAAAATCTTTCTTCGACCAACACTTACGACCTTCTTAATCTGCTTTTCTTTTACTAAGCGAGATGTCCTGGGTGGTGATGTATGATAAGGCCTAGTTTTGCTTGCGATCCGGCGTCGACTATGGCAATGATCAGCTGAATTCGGCGGGTGACAAGTTAATGTCATCGCAGTCAGCCGCGGGTAGTATAACGCCTACAAGACAATTTGTTTGAGTGGTTTGGGAGGCTTATTAGGAGCTAGAATGAGATTACTTAGATTAACCTGCCTGAATCTATTAATTATGCTCTGCGTTGGGTTTGCTGACTTCGACACGATTCGGTCCAGCACGAGATTATCCAAATTGCTAACAGTAATGTCTCAAGTCGCAGGTGAAGGTCCAGAGATGAGTTATTTCGGGTGGCGCGAAAACATTGTGGCTAGTCCAGAGATGGTCTGCAGGCCCGCTACAAGAGAAGATGCTGTACGCTATTTGACTGAACTTATTAAGGAGATGGACTGGGCTAATTCAGATCAGGCAGAGACGCTGAATCAAAATATAGAAATTGGACTTTCTGATTTTAGATTTTTATTAAAGTCCGATCGCTTGCAGCATTGTGAACACTCTTTTAGTGAGACTATGAGCTTTACGAGGGTTGTTCAGTTCAGAAATATTGAGACATGTTATAGCGTAGAATTTATTGAAGGTTATGAGGACTAATTGTGTCTTCGAATCACGAGTTCGATGGGTTGACTCTACCCGCGCTATTCTCTGGCTTCGGTTGTCTCTATGACTCGGATGTGTGCGATTATCTTAGGGTTCTAAAATAGGCGTGACGTCTCGATTTCATTCAGATTTAACCCATTATGTTGTCCTTTAGTTCATATCGTTAGAGTGAGCCTTTGCCGGCGTGCCAAATGTGTTTCGGGATTTCATGCTAGTAAATATGTACGGCTGGTGTCTTTTGAAACCAGAAAATATCAAACGTTTAACTAACGATAACAGCAGCAATGACGTTTTCCCGTGACCGATGCTCCTTGCGGTTTTTGGGTCCGGCTTTCAAGCCCTCATTACGTAAAGCGAAAAGCCACCGATACCAAACCCCATCGATCGGGAATGGTTTTGCCTCGGAGGAGGTCGTCTTGCCTAAATTACGCTATATCACTGGTCCACTTGGCGTTTTGAACTCAGATGAGGAGCGCGAGTTTCAGGAATCACAATATGGTTCCATGGGGCGGGCTATTAAAGCTGGACTGGTCATATTATCGTTAATCATTTGGATCGGATATCTTGTTTTAAGAACAAAAAATTTAACGATCGACTTTCTTCCAATATTTCTCATCGCTCAGATTTTTATTCTAGGTATTTTTCTAACACTTAGAGTGCAAGGGAATCAAAGGATAGTTGTTAATTATATCGGCAATATCTTGCCATCGATTGCAATGTATTGCTTCTTTAAATACTTCGTTTTCCATCTGCCGAACCGAGAGCTTGCTCTGCAGTCACAAATATTTTCAGCATTGATTATTCTGTCTATTTACACATTGGAGCAGTTGTCACCGTTAATGGCTTTTATTTCGGCTGTGTTGGCGAGCTGCGTTGCATTCGTAATGAGGAAATATCATGTATACTTCGATCAACTATCGGAGATTCAGAATTTTTTTCAGCTATTTGTTTTGAATTTAATTGGTGCTTTTGTTGCTTACGAAACGGCGGTCTTGAAAAGGCGTGAATTTAAGCTGCAAAAGCAGCTGGCAAAGGAAAAATCGTTTGCAGACGATTTGCTTCTAAAAGTCTTTCCGAAGGGTATTGTCGAGGAAATGCAGAGCAAAGGTGCGAATATTGCAAGCGCCCATTCAAATGTTTCGATTTTATTCGCAGATTTAGTTGGCTTTACAAAGTTGGCGTCTGAGACGCCGCCGGCCAGGTTAATCAGAATGCTGCATGATCTTTTCACTCGGTTTGATGTTCTAGCTGACGCCTACGGTGTTGAAAAGATCAAGACCATGGGTGATGCATACATGGCGGTTGCTGGCTGTCCAAACCCCACCCCGGACCATGCAAAGCGTATGGCATACTTTGCGCTAGCTATTCGCAGTAGCCTTGAAGATTTCAACCGTACGTACGATACGGCAATTAATTTGCGCATCGGAATCCATACCGGGTCAGTTGTGGCGGGTGTGATTTGTGACAAACGCATATCGTTCGATATTTGGGGCGATGCCGTAAACATAACAAGCCGGCTTGAATCTATGGCCAGTCCGGGAGAGATTGTCCTGAGTCGCGCCGTCGTTCCATTCCTTGAAAATAGCTTCTCATGGACAGACTTGAGAGCGGTGGAGTTAAAGGGTCGAGGTGTGGTCGAAGTTGTTACACTTGGAGAAGCTGTTTACGAGAATCCTTATTCAACTTCAATAATGAAGGATGCTGAGAAAAAATCTGTATCTCAGTTGTCTGAGTATTCGTTTCTGTCGAATTTTGACTCTTCGTCTCCAAGACCCTAATCAAAAATTGACCTCTATTGACGAACCTGTGAATTGCTAACCTTCCGTCTGCGAAGCAGTGTTGCAAACACAGGTAAGCTTAGCGCCCAAAAAAGCCATGGACCGCCGTGGCTTTTTCCCGCTCCACGAATGCTACCACAGGCAACCAGGTGCTCCTCTTCGCCGTTGGAGTAGGTGGGGTCCGGGTAAAGATAGATTGCGCCGGCCTTGTCGTCAGCAGAGAGTCGGTAGCTTTGACCTGCGCGCGAATAACTCATGATGGCGCCGTAGTGAGTGTGCGGATGGCCCAGTCCAACACAATGACCAAGTTCATGGGTCATGGTCTCCATAAAGTTTAGAACTGTGACCTTGTTGTCATTAATTACAATATCGCAATCTGAAATTTCAGATGTGTCATCATCGACCTGGGGAGCCGCGTAAGCCGCCATAGATGCATTGCCGGCGTCCTTTACGATAATGTTGTTCACCTTATCTGTTTTGTCGATAGCCAACTCTCCACTTTCTGTGGTCATTTGAAAGCGCAGATAGGAGCCTCGAATCGAGTTCCACTGATCCATAGCCTCCTGAATGAGAATCGGAGTTAATTCTGCATCGGAGTAGGCGGCATAGACGCCGTCTTTAAATTTTTCTTTTTCGGTTAGTTCCGGAGCTTTACCGTCTGAAGACCAGTGGAATGTAATATTTGGCGACTCAGGTGTAGACGGTAACTTAGCCGTAACCTTACCGAGCAAAACAAAGCTCGTTAGGCTGGGGGTTACCAAAATTAATCCGCAAAGCATTAGACGATGCATCATGATGCAATCTCCTTAAAAGACGATACCAAGACCGGCGCGCACAGCGTAGGGACTAATCAATCCGCTGCTCACCATCCCGAGTGCTTGTTTGTATTCGATGCCGTAGCGCAGCAATGTTCCCGAGGACTCCCAGCCAAATGATGTATAAGGGCCAAGACCAACGCCGTTGGAGCTGATAATAATGCCGCCGCCTATACCGGTGTAGAGACCTCCCCACTTGTGACGTTTACCGATAAGAAGTCCTGGGGAAACCGAAAAGCTTGTCTCCCACTGGCTTTCAGTGATCCACGCAAATTCCATGTCAGCGGGGCCAGGAGGTAATCCAAGCGGGTTTGCGCCACCTTGTCCGACCGAAGGAGGACCAAGACGCAGGGTCAGTGTTCCGGCAAAGCTTTGCTGTGAAATAGAAAGCAGCTCGACCAGGAGCAGGGAGCAAACAATGTTTTTCAAAAGTTTTTGGCAAGGATTTTTCATAGCGCTACACCTGCTGTCAGACCGAGTATCTGTTTACGCCCGGTGACCAGCAACAGCACGGCATCACCAGCTGCAAATAGGTGCGAATCCCAGGATGCAGTCAGGGAAAAGCTTTTCGTGGCAACGATGTTGTAGCGCAGACCAAGGAGAAGTCCGATATTTGTGTTTGTAAATGAAGAGTTTTCTTGGGGATAGTCCTTGTAGGATATGGACGTCTGATTGGCCATCAGACTAAATCCTGCGGATGCTGTTAGAGATTTGGATCCAAAAATTTCGGTTTGTTTTGCAAATGCCAAGATTCCATTAGTCTCTGTGACCGGTCCGTAGCTTCGACCCCAGATATAAAATCGCGAATACCATTGACTTGAAAGTCCCAGATGAAGAATGGCAGCTGTTTGCCCTCTGTCATCGCCTTCCTCAACACCACCGATACCGGTAGCCACCTCAAGGGCATGTGCTTCCGGTGAGGCGACACTGATCGTCAGCATGAGCGCCATAGAAAACAGATAGATAAAAGACCCGTAGCGGTCTGATCGTCGACTCATGGTGTGGCCTCAGAAAAATTGAGTTCTGTGCTGGGTGTTAACTTTGATATTATACAGTAAAATATCTGTTTATGGTCATCTTGATTGAAATTATCAGACCACGTTGAGAACCGAGGAAGCTCGTCTAATTATGCACAGGACATTTATCGTTGCTATTTCGTTTGTTTGCGCCAGTCAAATGGCTCATGCCATGGATTTTGCACCGGACGATAGCAATGATCCGTTGAATGCAGAGGCTACGCCAGAAGACGAGCAAGCTATGGTTGGTGACTTGGATTCTGGCGGTGCTGATGATAATGACCAAGCCGACATCCGTGTTACAAGGAAGAATGCGTTAGGGATTCGCTTTGGTGAGGCGACGCCACACTCGGCTAGTGGGTTTATCTGGCAGAAAACTCGAGGTGAGCAGACGGCGCTCTCTTTGGCCATCGCTCGGGGTGACTTTAGAACGGCTGAGCAAAACGAAGGAGAGCCTTGGTTCGAAAATCGCGCTAAGACGATCGCGGCTTCGGGCCGTTATCTTTGGTGGCCCAATCCCTACTTCCCATTCGCATTTTCCGCCGTACTCTCATTGGAGAGATCCTCCGGGACGTTGACTTCAAAAACGGGCAGTATGGGGGACTATCAAGCAGAGACGGCATATCTAGGCAGTGGTCTTGTTATGAGTCATATTTTCTCATCAGGCCTTTGGGTGGAATGGACCCTGATATCGTTTTACTACGGGCAAAATCTTCGCGGCACCTACACCTCAATCTCTGGGACCCAGATGGAGCGGATTCGCAGTAATCTTGAAGGGCTCAAGATTCTTGGCTTTGCCAACCTGGCACTCGGATACGCTTGGTGACGTTACATGCTGGCTTTCGCAGCGGCCAGCACATCTTGAACAATGTCTTCTGCCTCTTCAAGTCCGATCGAAAAGCGAACAAGCTGTTCATCAATTCCGAAAGTTTTTTTCTGCTCCGTTGTCATAAACCAATTTGTCGTGAACGCAGGCATCGTCGCTGTCGACTCGGTGCCTCCCAGGCTTGGCGCATTTGTGACAAGGCGGGTGAGGGTTAATAATTTTTTGACATTCACCTTTTTTGAAAACCTGACAGAGACCATGCCACCAAAGCCGTTTGCAAAATAACGTAAGGTTGGATTTGTCGCTTGAACGCCGTAACTCACCAACTCCGCAACACCGGAAGAACGCAGCGCCTCAGCAAAGGCTAAGCCAGTCTTTGAGTGCTGCTTCATTCTGATGTCCAAGGTGCGCATGCCGCGCAGAAGTTGCATGCATTGTTGCGGTGGAAGAAAGGTTCCGAGATAGGAGTGGAAGCTACGTAGGTTATCGATTAGATCCTTTGACCCGGCAATCATCCCGGCAATGACATCTGAATGACCATTCAAATATTTGGTGGCACTCTCAAACACAAGATCAACTCCGTGTGACAAAGGCTGACATAAAGCTGGACTTGCAAATGTATTGTCACAAACACTGATCAGCTTGTGCGTTTTAGCAAACTGAGCTGCACGCCCAATATCCTGAGGCTCACAGAATGGATTCGTAATACTCTCAAATAGGACCATTCGAGTATTTGGTTTTTTGTGTTTCTCCCATGTAGACATTGGCGCAAACGTCGTTTCAATACCCCATGCGGAAAATATTTTTATCATCATCTGATATGTTCCACCATAACAGGACTCCAAAACCAAAACGTGATCACCTGGTCTAAGTAGCGTCATAACAATCAGATTAAGACAAGCCATGCCACTTCCTGTAACGATGGATGCAGGCGCCCGGTGCAGGTGAGACATAAGGTCTTCCGCCTCGAAGTGATTGGTCGTATTACCAAGTCGGCTATAGACCGGTGTGTCTTCGATGTTCGGGGTTGAAAATGTGACCGATGATTCGGTAGCTCCAATAAGGCCTCGGCCCAATCGGAATTGCTTGCCAGCGTGTTGAAGACTGGTTGCTGGTGATGCCCAATTGTGGTTGTTATCTGTTGGCTTCATAGTGGTCCTTTCGTTTAAGGATGATTTTGTTTAGCGTGATGACGGCCTACGCGGCGGCTTTGGAGGTGGGGGCTCAGCTGTCAGAGGGTTTTCGGGCCAAGCGTGCCGAGGATATTTGCGCTGGTATTCATTACGAAGTGATGGATAGACGCGTTGCCAAAATCCAGCCAAATCCGTGGTGACCTGG
>JBIIGV010000051.1:0-19583 GCA_044236265.1 Oligoflexales bacterium | reverse complement strand
AAAACTTCGAGAGTCTTCAGGATACCGCCGTTCTGATTTAAAGTGTCAGCTTGCAAATTTTGTACTTCCAAAGTTCATTTTCACGATATCTAAAGGCCCCAACTCCATCCGAACGCTCATTCAGATAACCAGCCACCAGTACCGTGCCTTTTTCAAACACTCCAACATCCCCTAACGCGTCCACCTTATAGGCGTCAACCCGGAAACGACTGAGAGCGCCCTCCCCATCCATCCATTTCATAATGCCTATCATGGCCTTGGAACCATCACCGACCCACGCTGGCTCTGCTAAGTGCACGTCATCAAAGGGAAACTCCTTACTCCACTCGAGTTTCAGCTCCCCCCCTGTACCAGCAATGGCTGCCACAATCAGCGAAGCCTGACCAATCATGGAGTCGCCGCGAACCACGGCCAACATCACCCGGCTACCGATCGCCGCAGCTGACCAGCTTTCCAGACCGCCTTTAGTTGGCACATTGACGGTACCCAGATTTTTAGGTTGTCCGCTATTATCTAGCTTTGTGACTTTAAATTGGCTGACATTGTCATTTTTACCTCGCACAAACTCAACCACATGCCCGGCCAAATCCGAACCATTTGAGACAACGGAAGCAAATCGCGTTGACGTCTTTAGAGGAGCTAAAGAAAAACGCCACTCTGAATCAGCCTCGGGAGTGACCTTAACAAATGAAGCCTCTGCTTCACCGTGGTTTAACTGAAGCCACCAACCTTTGGCAGTCAGCGAAATCCTTCCAGAGTAAACGTCGCCTTCAATCGGGGTTGGCATCCTGGAGACCAAACGATTATTTTTCACAGCACGAATTTCTAGCCACGCACGATCATTTCGATTCTGAATGATAAAGGCTATGGGCTCTCCAGCCCACTCCGCGAGACCGACTACGTGCGCAAAACGACCAATCGGCAGCGTGACAAACTCTTCAACATCCAAATCTGAAGACGATTTTCCATCGGCAAATACAGGAATTTGACTGCCGTTTCGCATTCTCATGGTTGCAATAAATCCACCACCCAAGGTCGAAGATGCCAACATCTGCGAAACGTCCAGCTCCGTCTCCCGAACCGGCCATTGATTACAGGTAATCTTTCCCGCCTTGCCGAGCTCACCCCAATTTGATTCGATCTGCTTGGTCTCTGGGGTAGTACAGGAAATAACTAGCAAAGAGCTCAAAATTTTAATTTTCCTCAACATCAAGACTCCTTTGTTTCAAACCCTCGTGTAGCTTTGGATCTAAAGGTTTTTTGGAACACTCCGATAAGACATTCTGAAGATATTTTTAGCATAAAACAGGGATCGTTATGAGCGATAAATTAGCTAAAAGACTGCTTGGGCTTGCGCTTGTTGCTGCGATCTCATCGTGTCGAGCAGCGTTCTTTGCCTCGGACCTGACAGCGACTGCCGTACACGTTCCCTACATGAAGAACACCGGCAATGAGTGCTATTTTTTAGATGACTTCATGCCGACTCCAGACTCTATGACCACAGGACGCAACGGCAACCTATCCCTCCGTTATTATTCATATAAAATGGCTAATTATAAGGATTGGTCCAAAGCCAAAATTAATCTGTCCTTTTACTCTAACGATAGCCGCTGCTGGTCTCTCTTTGAAGAGTTCTACACCACCGATTGAATCGGCCAAAAGGATTAAGCAAAAAGCAGCCTGAGTAACTGACTCAGGCTTTTTTTGTTATAATTAAAAATATTAAGGAGATTCGTCGCATGCAGTCCAAACGACTTTGGGTCAGTTTATTTGCGTCCGCAATCGTTGCGATCAGTTGTCAAACCATTCAGCAAGTGTCGACTCAAAAGACGGATGCTGCTCAAGAGAATTTTGTCCAACAAGGCAACCAGTTTGCAAAAGACGGCCTTCTGCGGGAGGCGGTCGACTCGTACAAGAAAGCCCTTCATCGAGACCCTAAAAATGTTACAGCAACGCGCAATCTTGGCATCGTCCTGGCAAAAGCAGGTGACTATCAGGGTGCGATCAACAACCTAGAAAAGTCCATGCCCGAATTTGAAAATAATTTTGACGCCAATTTTTTTCTTGGTGAATCTTACCGAGCAACGGATAAATATGCTGAGGCCATTTATAGGTACAAAAAAGCTCTCAAACTGCAAGAAGACGAGCCACGGTCACTTAAAAGCTTAGCATGGAGCTATTACAAAATTCGCTTCTACAGCGAATCTCTAAATCTCTGTCAGAGACTGCAAAAGAAATATCCCCGTGACGAGCAGGCGCCCATTATCATGGCGCGTACATTACTCAAGTTAAAGCGCGGAAATGAGGCTCTCGCTATTTTGCGCAAAGGGTCCAAGCTCGCTGGTGGATCATCTCAAGCCTATTATCAAAGCGTAACCGCCGAGGTTTTATATTCTCAAGGCAAGACGGAAGCCGCACTCGAAACGTGGAAACTGGCTTTAAAAGCACAGCCACTTATGGCTGGAGCACTTCTAGGCACGGGACAGGCGTTATTGGAGATGGGCAAGACCAAAGAAGCTGCTGAGTATCTGGAACGCGCTGTACGCGTAAAACCGAAATTATATGAAGGCTACTACTGGCTTGCCCGTAGTGTCGAATCAACCAACCCAGCAAGAGCTCTGAAAATTTTCAATCACTTCCGAAAAAATGGGTCGAATGATCCTGAGTTTGTGGAAATGATTCAGGACGCAAAAAAACGCAGCGCATCCCTAAGACCAAAGATCAACCCCGAAGACTTGGCTAACTAACCTATAGAAGCTTCATCTCTGCCTTTTGGTAGCTCAGCAGACTACGACGGGCATCGAATAGATTTTTATAACTTTCATACCGTACGCGTAATTTTTCTGCTTCTGCGCGCGCGGCTACCAATTTATTCAAAAAATCTTCATATTCGGCATCGGTTTCCATGAGGCGTCTCAGTTTAGCTTCTGTATGGGTACCGTCATCTAGTCTGATGGCAATCTTCGCGCGGACTGTGTTTTTGAGCAGCTCAAGACGCTCGGCCTCCTTGCGTGCCGCGACATATTCCAAGCCAATTTTATTCGCCAAATGGACTATATCTTCGAGGCCAAGTCGGTCTGACCCTGACACTGCTGACTGCTGATGCAGCCCTGCGTCGTTTCCTTCAGTTGTTTTAGAAGACGTCTTTTCCATAGCCCTCAGGGGTCTTAAAAGCGGGAATACTTGTTCCTATCATAGGCTTAGTTGCAGATGAAGGCATCCAATTCTCTTCAATAGCCGGCAAATTTTGATACACAAATATCACAATAATATCTGATATTTATACAAAGGCCTAAAAAAACATGGTTTTTTGCCGACCTCCTTGAATGCATGACATAGGCTGGCTGGCCAACCAAGTGTATAATAATAATGCAGCCTTAGTGATGATGACTGCATTTACTTTTGCTCGCCAACTGGGCAAAGGGGGAAGCCATGACAAACGCCTCCATAGAACTTGTCGTAAGTCCGCGGGAGTTTTTCCACGACAAAATCACAACCGCCTCGCGTCAGCTTAACGTCAAACTCGAAGATCACGTTGAATTTTATCTTGTCAATTTGCTGACAAGTTTTGTCACTTCCACCACTGCTTCGGTTGATGGCAATCAGGCTGAAGCCAACTTTTCAACGCCACTCGTTTTTTTACTAAAGCGTGCTGTCGAAGCGCCTGTCGAAAAGCAACCTGCTCTTTATCGTCAGTTAGGAGATACAAGTTTATACGTCTCTGGATTCTTTCAAGACTACTTCAACAATAAGGCCATCGATATCAACTATTTTATTTCGATGGGCGCATCTGCCTACAGGCAAGCAGGCACGCTTGCTAAAGGCCAAGCCCGAGACGACAGCTTACAAGAAACATTTCAATCACTATCGGAAAACTTTAATCAGGCTGTGGAAATAGTAGCTCAAGCCTCCGATTCCACGGCCATGGAAAAAAATGAAGATCTTTTGGTCTTATACGATCGCTGGAACAGGTCTGGATCAGAAAGACTACGACTTCTTTTAGAAGAGCAAGGAATTCAGCCAATCAAGGTTCCTTATAAGCAGGCGCAATAAGTATGATGCGCACCCTGGAACATACAAATCATCTTGCTTCAAATATTTTAATGATTGAACACGAGCTTTGTCCCTATTTGGGATACTCTCCAGAGCAATCCTCCAAAGACTTCTTCACGTCTTTTTCAGAAGATGCTCTCAGAGAAATATGTCCATCTGTTTTGAACCTACCGGCTGCATTGATTATCAAGGAAACAGAAGACACATGTCTCGTATCCATTCATTTGTCTTCGAAACTTTATATGGACTTGGATCAAACGCCCCTTAATAAAGACACTTTGAAAACAGATCACGACGTGGGCAACCTTTTAATACTAATTGAAGAGATTAGTCACTTTCACTATTTCGCTCGACACGCGGAGTCGAGAACCCCTCTGACAAAACTTGAAATGGAAATTCAGGCCGAACTTGAAAAAGTTATTGTAGCGTCCCTGATTTTAAACAATCTTTTTGGATTCTCTCATGTGAAATCTATTACGCAGAAAATTTTTGATGAGTCTGAATTTACGGGCACTCTAACCGACTATCGCCTAGCGTCTAAAACGGTCGAATTGTTTTGGAAGAAGCATTTACAGTCTCTAGGGGAAAACCTGGTCTTTAATGATCAGTTTAGACGATTAGTTCGCGACATAAGTCACACAACGGGACCTCAAAAAATGAGGCTACTGAGTGACCACGATCAGTTCATTGCAGCTTAAAGCTCGCGACCGCTCATCTCGTCGTATTTACGCTTTAGCAACTCAGCCTCAGGCAAATGCCCTGTCATTTTCAGCTCGTCAATAACCGATTCAACATCAGCCTGACTAACACCTGCCGAAATAGCTTTTTCGATGTCGCTCAGTCCATCCTCAATTTCACGATTCTGTAATAGAAGTTTTCCCCGTAAAAGCCTTGCTTTTGGATTCAGAGGTTTGACACGCAAAATTTCACTATAATTATAGTAAGCCTCTCTCGCATCAGACGCCTTGGCTGCGGCTTCAAAATAGCGTGCGACTACCACTACGGGGTCGACGGTTCTTGCGACTGCGAATATGGCAAATCCCGTTAAAGCCACGTAAATCAAGGCTGCAATCGCTGGACGACGTCGTCTCAGGCGGTTTGGCCTCGTGCGGAGCATGGCCTCGACGATCAACCAGCCCGCAATCAAGCCACCAATGTGGGCTGCGTTGTCGATCACAGGAATGACCAGTCCTAGCAGAATGTTGGTGATCACCATGCCGCTATAGATACCCCGTCGTGGTCTGACTTTGACTCCTGCTTGATCAAAGGAATCACTGACTAGCCCTTCTAAACGGTAACCAGCGCCAAGAAGTCCGAAAAGAGCACCCGAAGCTCCGGCACTCAGAGAAATTGAAAATACACAACTAGCCAAATTTCCGAGAACACCTGCTGCCAAATAAAGACCGACAAACCAACGCGCCCCCAGAATGTGCTCGATCTGGTATCCGATATAGTAAAGACCCATCGCATTGAAGAAAAAATGCAAAATACCAATGTGAACGAACATCGGGGTAATGAATCTCCAGTACTCTCCGGCTGCAATGTCAGCAACCGACTTGCTCCCGAATGTTCTCACGTAGTCAAGACTTGGCATGAACAATGATGACGGATTTCGCAGCACCATATAGGCAAAAATAATTGTATTCAAAAGTAGAATACGACCTGACCAAGTACCCAGGTAATACTTTAACCCCCGGGGCTGTCTTACCACCGGGAGAATAGGCGTTTGTTCAATATTATTTTCGTCCATAGCTACCGCCGATCAAAAGACCGCGTAGTCCGTTGACGGGGCATGCATTTCGATAAGTTTAGCGGGGGGATCCATATTTGACGCGCGCTTAGACATCATCCACACGGGCGTAGGGCCGGATCGACCCGGCAGGAACACTACTACTTGTCCAATTTCAGCAGTGTTATCTTTAATGGAAATAACATCTGCAGACAGGCGAAGCGTATCACCCTCCTGCAATCCGGCGTTTATATGATCACTCTCCAAATGAAGGCGGGAAATCTTCGGGGAACCTTGAGCCGCCTTGAAATTCACACTAAATCCGCCGCGTGAAAGCTTGCTGATTTGTGTCACGGTAAAATTACCGCCTATACGTTCAACACTAGGTTTCTCAGCAGCAAATGCAGTCATTGTCCCGAAGCCGAAAAGTAGGACGATGATTTTTAAAGAAAAAAATTTATTCATGCTTTGATACCTTTCTTCAGCCTGCTGCCTGAGCAATACCACCGGACTTGATCCAATGAGAGACTTTTTGAATGTCCTTCTGCAGCGAGCGATCCACCGGCATTACGGGGGACAACTCTCTAAGTTTACCATGAACCCTTCGTAATGGCTCCGACGGTTTTAGTGGATTGTGCAAATCGATACCCTGAGCTGCCGTCAATGCCTCAATTGCAAGAATATCAGCAACATGGGCACAAATCTTAAGTGCTTTTCGGCCAGAAATTGGCCCCATACTGACATGGTCCTCCTTATCAGCCGATGTAGGAATTGAATCTACTGAGGCCGGATGACACAACACTTTGTTTTCTGACACTAAGGCCGCAGCAACGACATGCGGAATCATAAAGCCACTGTTTAGGCCACTTTCCTTAACTACAAAAGCAGGAAGTCCACTCATCGCTGGGTTTGTGAGTTTTTCAATACGACGTTCAGATATACTACCAAGCTCAGCGACTGCAATGGCAAGAAAGTCGAGCGCCATAGCTAGCGGCTGACCATGGAAGTTTCCTCCGCTGATAACAGCTCCGTCGTCAAATACGAGCGGATTATCCGTGACGGAATTGAGATCGCCGTCGATTCGAGCCGCAACGAAGTCTATGACATCGCGGGTTGCTCCGTGCACTTGAGGAATACATCTAAAGCTATAAGGATCTTGCACGCGACCACAATTAGCGTGACTTTCCATAATCTCATCTTTGCCTGAAAGAAGACTGAGCATGTGAGCTGCAACTTTTTTCTGACCACCTTGATCTCGGACGGAATGAATTCTAGCATCAAACGCGGACTTGGTTCCTTTTATTGCCTCAAGGCTTAACGCTGCGACAATATCTGCCGTTGCGGAAAGATTTTTCGCATCTGACACTGCGAAAGATCCTAGTACTGCCATAAACTGAGTACCGTTGATCAAGGAAAGCCCCTCTTTGGCCTGCGGCTCAAGCGGCTTAACGCCGGATTGCTCAATCGCAATCTTTGCAGAAACAACCTCACCCTTGTAAAGAACGTCACCCTCACCGATCAAACCCAAAGCCAAATGCGCCAAAGGAGCCAAGTCACCTGATGCGCCAACACTGCCCTGACATGGAATCACTGGCAAAATATCATGCTTCAAAAACTCGAGAACAGTTGCTACCGCGTTACGGGTCACTGCGCTGTGGCCGAGTAAAAAGGTGTGAGCACGCAAAATTAAAAGTGCGCGCACAATCTCAGCTGACACCGGCTCCCCAACCCCACAAGCGTGGCTACGGATAAGATTGAGCTGAAGCTGCTGCAGCTTATCTGTCTCAATGCGAACATCTGATAAGAAACCAAAACCAGTATTGATTCCGTATATGACTTTACCTGAAGAAATCGCCTTTTCGACAACAAGGCGATATTGATCAAGGCGACTCCATGCTTCGTCAGAAACGAGAACCGAAGGAGACGGCTTAGAAGCTAATTGCACAAGAGTTGACCAGGTCAGACGGTCTTGGCCAAGAGAGAACGGTTTCATCTTGAAACATCCTTTTCAGGGAAATCTTTGGTTTAGCGGATTATTGTAAACTTTTTAGAGCAGAAATTGGCTGCGCTCGATCTTTTGAACCGTAGACGTATGTCCCCGCGACCAAAACAGTTGCTCCAGCTTTAACTATTTTAGCTCCAGTTTGCTCGTTAATACCGCCGTCAACTTCAATCAAAACCTTATCCTGCAACTTACTTGCGGCAAGCCATTTGGACAAGGCAGCAACGCGGTCCACAGTATCTTCAATAAACGACTGACCACCGAAACCTGGATTGACGGACATCAACATGATGACATCCACATGTGGTGCCATGGAAAAAGCAAACTCAAGAGGTGTAGCGGGGTTCAGAGCCACCCCGGGACGCGCACCTTTTTCCCTGATTGCTTGTGCCAACCGGTGACCGTGCTTCGCAGCTTCAGCATGAAACACCAAGATATCAGCTCCGGCCTCTACATAGGAGAGTGCAACATCATCTGGATTACTCACCATGATGTGCACATCAAGAGGTAGTTTTGTGGTTTTTTTTAATGCTTTGATCAGTGGCAATCCAAAGGTCAGATTGGGGACGAAATGACCGTCCATAACATCAATATGATGCCAGTCAGCCCCAGCTATCTCTACTGACTTTATTTCTTCGCCATAGCGCAGCGGGTCAGCAGAAAGGATACTGGGAGCAACCAACACCTTATGCTTCGACATTGACATTACCCCGCTTGAGCATCTTTGATTTGACGCGGTCAGCCTTCAATCGACTCATCCGTTTAAAGAACACAATGCCATCGATGTGGTCTATTTCATGCTGCAAGCAGACTGCAAATAGTCCATCTGCATGCACTTCAAAGTCTTTTCCATTTTCATCTTGAGCCTTAACCCAGACGTCACTGGCTCTTTCTACGAAATCGTAAACTTCTGGAAAGCTCAGACAGCCTTCCTGCCACTTGATAGTTCCCGACTTCTTCACTATCACCGGATTTACAAACGTAAATCGTTTGTTGTGCCACCACTTTGGCTCTTCATCGTCCCCACCTTCTTTCCCCATGTGCGGGATTTCGATGGTGATCACGCGGCGAAGATCGCCAACCTGGTTAGCCGCCAAGCCGATGCCATTAGACGCACGCATAGTTTCATGCATATCGCTGACAAAGGTCCGAAGACGATCATCAAATTCTTTTACTTCACTGGCTGGTGTTTCAAGAACCTTTGCAGGCCACTCAACAACTTTCAAGACGGCCATCAGCCGATCCTCCAAGATTCTAAAGAACAAGCCACCTGCAGACGTGGCCTCCGTATGCCCATTTGGATAGCATAACAGCCTGCAAGTGGCGAGAAACTTTAGCCAGAAAACCTCATTAATACGTTTACAGGGACTTGGAACGTCCCGACAGGCGAGCAAAGGTGTCGCTAGCCTTAGTTGAAAGCGAGTCCCAGGAATCTGCTAACTGGCGGTCAATTGCTTCAACTATCTGATTTTGAACAAGAATATCATTTGCATGAAAGAAGATCGTCTGATTACCTATACGAATCGACAGGATATAAACCCAAACTACACCTAGGCCTATAAACTTCAAAACCCGCTTAGTCCTGTCTCCCACCGCCGACCTCCTGCATGAATATTAAATAATTTTAATGAGCATTTAATTTCGAGAGTCTCTTTAAATTTTAAACTAACCCGTTACAAACCGCAAAACTGGGAACGGCGCGGGCGTTAAAAGCAAAGGGGCCAGGTCTTCTTAGACCCAACCCCTGCTGATCAAGTAAATACAAATCCGTTTAGCTCGCCAGATCGGTCCCGGATGCGTCGCGGCGACGGCCAGAACGCAGTGGAATGACATCCTTTGATGTAGCGACATGTCCGAACATGATCTCGTAAACCTCTTGGTAGTACTTTACAAATGTAACTTTGATCTTCTTTTTCACGTTAGCAGGAAGAGCATCGAAGTTTGCCTTGTTCTTGTGAGGAACAAGAATGTGCTCAACACCTTCTCGTAAAGCTGCCAGCACTTTTTCCCGCAAGCCGCCAATCGGAAGAACCATTCCGTGAAGTGTGATTTCACCTGTCATGGCAATCTTACCGTTTGGAGCCCGTCCCAAGATGGCAGACAGCATGGAACACGCCAACGTAATACCCGCACTTGGACCGTCCTTTGGAACCGCACCGGCTGGAATGTGAACGTGAAGCTCATTTTTGTTCAAAATCTCGGGATCAAATCCGAGTTCATCTGCACGGGATCGAATGAAGCTCAGTGCTGTTTGCGCACTTTCCTTCATAACATCACCCAGCTGCCCCGTTAGAACCAATCGCGGAGCGCTAGCCGGCAAAAGATTCGTTTCAATGGCAAGAACCTCCCCACCATACTGAGTGTAGGCCAAGCCAAGGGATACTCCGCGCATCGGGTCATGGTGGTAGAAGCTATCACCATACTTGTTTGCACCAAGATGCTTTTGAATCATGGCCGGTGTCATTTTTACACCGCTATTTACGCCTTCAGCTGATTCAAAGGAGCCTTTTTCCGCAAACTCACGCGCCAGCTTGCGACAAACGCTCGCAATCTGCTTCTCGAGCCCACGCAAACCGCTTTCGCGTGTATAGCCATTGATAATGGCAGATACAGATGGCTTGCTAAATGAGATTTTGGCTTTTTCAAGGCCAGCTTCCTTGATCGTCTTTGGAATCAAATACTGATTTGCGATGATGAGTTTTTCCTCTTCGCTATAACCAGAGACTTCGATGATCTCAAGCCGGTCACGGAGAGGGCCCGGGATCGTATCAAGTGTGTTGGCATTCGCGATAAATGTCACATCCGAAAGATCAACTGACACCCCTAAGTAGTGATCAATGAAGTTTTTGTTTTGCTCAGGGTCCAAAACTTCCAAAAGAGCACTGGAAGGATCGCCGCGATGGTCAGAACCAAGCTTGTCAATTTCATCAAGCATGATCACTGGGTTCATGGACTGAGCTTGCTTCAAACTATTAACCACGCGCCCCGGATATGCGCCTACGTAAGTCTTACGGTGACCGCGGATTTCAGCTTCGTCACGGACGCCACCCAAAGCGATTCGTGAAAACTGACGACCCATGGAGCGTGCGATGGATTTTCCAAGGCTGGTTTTTCCGACTCCTGGAGGGCCCACAAAACAGATGATGGGGCTTTTTGCGCTTGGATTAAGTTTCTTAACGGCCAGAAACTCCATGATTCTGTCCTTGACCTGATCAAGACCATAGTGGTCTTCATTCAGAATCTCCTTGGTCTTAGCAATGTCAATATCATCTGCAGACTTTTTACCCCAAGGAAGTGATAACAGAGTTTCTATATGGGTACGAGTCAGTGACGCTTCGCTCGTATCTTGGTGCATTCTTTCAAGACGCTTAATTTGACGTGAAACCTCTTCGCGCGCCTCATCAGTCAAAGCGACTGTTTCCATTCGTTTCCAGAGACTTTCCACATCGTCTTTGCCATCGTTATCACCGAGCTCATTTTTGATGACTTTGATTTGCTCGCGCAAATAGTGCTCGCGCTGCATACGACCAATTTCTTCTTTGGCCTGACTTTGGATGCGAACTTGCATTTGATACACTTCGATTTCGCGCGACAGATACTGGTGAACGCGACGTAAGCGATCAAGAGGATTTTGAACAGAAAGAATTTTCTGAGCGTCCGTAACTTTCAGGCCCAAGTTTGACGCTACGAGATCTGACAAACGAGACGGGTCAGAAATATCTTCAAGAATCATCAGAATATCTGGAGAGAGGACTTTACCCAATGAAACGACCTTCTCAAGACTCTCGCGCACCGCGCGAACAAGAGCCTCTAATTCAGGCGAAGAACTTGCTACCGCAGCGTCGTTAACGGAGACAACACGAACGGAAGGGAATCCGTCAGAGCTGACCAGCTCCTGAACCTTCGCTTTATGTAAACCCTGAACGAGTACTTTCATGCGACCGTCAGGTAGCTTGCGCGTACGCATGACTGAGCAGACAGTACCCGTATTATAAACATCGAATGGCGCGTCTAGTTTACAGTCGAGACCTTCACCGTCTTCGCCTGCAACTTTAAAGGCCGATAAAAATATCTTGCGGTTACCAGCAAGAGCATTTTCAACCGCATTAATGCAAAGATCTTCATTGATGAAGACCGGCACGATCATGTGCGGAAAGACAACAATGTCTTTCAGGGGAAGTAGAGGTAATTCGTGGGCGAGATCAAGGGCCGTTTGTTCGCCAATTCCACTCATTTTGGACTCCTCGTGCCTGTGACGTTCCTTCGAACGCCGGTTGTTTTAGACTTCCTTCTTTAACGCCCTAATGATCGGACGAGACGGAGGAAATCTTAGTCGCTGCTGAAGAGCCGCATTTTGGAGGGTCGTGGCGAAAGGGCCAAACGGGGAGCTTTACTTACCTATGACAGGAACTTAGCGTTCTTGGTCATTTGTCAATTACTTCCTCCAGGCACCTTAACGCTTACCATGGCAGGCCTTACAAGCCGTCCGTGTAATGCGTATCCCTTCATGAATTCAGTTGCCACAATCTCATCTGTGACATCACTGGATTCGATGCGCTGGATCGCCTGATGGAAGTTCGGATCAAATGGTTTTCCGACAGATTCAACCGGCTCCAGCCCGTGCTTAGAGAGCGCCGTTATAAACTGCCTGTGAACCATGCTCATGCCATCGTGGAAACTTTTTGAGTCGCCGGGTTCAGAATGAGATGATGCAGACAGCGCTTTGTCGAAGCTATCGAGTACCGGAATCATATCTTTCAACACTGATTCCATACTGAACTTAATGAAGTCTGCTTTCTCTCTTTCGAGTCTCTTGCGCATGTTGTCCATTTCAGCAACATTGCGAAGAAGCCGTTCCTTCATCTCAGCCAGTTCTTGGCTGATTTGCTCGACATCTTTGCCGCTCTCAGTATCGGTCGCCTGGTTGGGGGAAGCGACTGCCTCTTGATTCGTTGAGGCTTCCTCATTCGCGTGGCCGTTAGCTCCCGCGACTGGTGGTTGGTTAGCGCTGGCATTTTTTTCATTTGCCGAATCAGTTTCGTGGCCCATAGCTTGTCTCCGAAATCGAGGTTTTTATCGATCAAGGAGGCACTATAATCACGTTTCTGCCGGAGGCAAGGTCTGAAAATCCTTTTCTGACCAAGTTGAAAAAAACCGCTGCCTTTATTCTTAGAATACCGAAGCCCGAATGAATTTAGAGCGGGCAGGAATTACCTAGGGCAATTTCGTAAACGCCTTTCAGTGAAAGCAAGCAAAATAAAAGCGATTGAGTTAATTTTTTTGCATAAGCCCAATTGACAGCCGGGTCGACTGTTGCTATTTCATGAGTCCCGTTTTCGGAGACCAAAATTTAGTCGGCTACGAAAACAGTGTGCTCAACGTTTTTATTGTCTCTGTCAGAAATGGCAGTTTCCTTTAACCTACTGAATTCTAGTGGAGAAATTCGCGTGGAAATGCAGACCGTAAGTAGCTCGAACCCTGTCAAAGTCGTCCCAACAACCTCCCGCATCGAAGCTGACGCAACCCGTCATGCCTCAAGCCTGCCTTTCGCCACTGATGGCGAATTTACCGGTAAGCTAGACAGTTTCTCCCTGGAAGCAGTCGTTGAACACAAGATTTCCAAGTTCCTTGACCAGGTCGGCGGTATGTACCCTGAAGACCTCCACAGCCTGATCCTAGGCAAAGTTGAAAAGCCACTTTTGGCCCAAATTCTTCGTCGCACTGGTGGAAACCAAGTTCACGCTAGCCGTATCTTGGGAATCAACAGGAACACCCTTCGTAAGAAGATGAAGATGCACTCTGTTAAGGCCTAATAGCCCATACAGTTTGAACATCTGATAAAGAAGAGGCCCGCCAAAAACTGATGGCGGGCCTCTTCTTTTTTTTGTTGATTGGCCGCGTGGCTAAAAAACTCTTCGGGTCGGTTGTTATTGAAGTAAGTTATAAAAGGATACGAAATTAAGTTGGCACGCCAATTTAATCTCATCGAGAGATCCATGACGGTTTTTAGCCACAATTATCTCCGCTTTACCGGCGTCTTCACTATTTGGGTTGTAATACTCATCCCGGTAAACAAATAAAATTAAGTCAGCATCCTGCTCGATAGCTCCGGATTCACGTAAGTCACTAGTTTTTGGTCGATGATCTGTTCTCGTATCTGCACTACGGTTGAGCTGAGACAAGACTATAACCGGAACATCAAGCTCCTTTGCTAAAGCCTTAAGCCCCCCGGACAACTCAGCGACCTCACGCTCACGGCTGTCACTACGCTTACTGGTCGTACCCATAAGCTGTAAGTAGTCGATAATGACCAGACCAAGACCAAATTCCTTTTTATGGCGTCTTAGACGAGATCTTAATTCAACAAGGGAGATGCCTCCCGTGTCATCGATGCTAAGAGGCATATTCGTCAATGTGTTTGCCGCGACCCCAAGGCGATTCAGGTCGTCATCCGTGAGATCACCCTTACGGATACGGCTAGAATCTATCCGTCCAATGGAAGACAGAAGACGCATCATCAACTGGTTTTTGGGCATTTCCAGGCTAAAGACAACCGCAGGAATACCTTTCTGGGCTGCATGAGCGGCAAAGTTAAGTGCTAGCGCTGTTTTACCCATAGCGGGTCGAGCAGCGAGAATAATCAAATCACTTTTTTGGAAACCACCCGTCAAATTATCCAAATCTCTAAACCCTGAGGGGACCCCTGTAGGCTGACCATTGGACTGAATACGACGCTCAATCTCCTCAATTGTACTATCCAAGACGACCGGCGCAGATGTGATACCGCCTTGGCGATCCTGTTCATTAAAAATTGCGAGGATCTCTTTTTCAAAATCGCCTAAGAACTCCGTGACGTCACCGTCAGCCGTGGCTGCCCTAGCGGTAACGCTTTGCCCCATGGCCACGATTCTACGTAAATATGCATGCTTCCTGATTTGAGTCGCATAATACAAGGCATTTTGAGCGACAGGAGCGGACTCCATGAGTTCAATCAGGTAGCCTGCACCAATTTCTTGTCCCTGAGCATTAGCTCCACGTTTTATTTTCTCAGCAACAGACACAATATCTGTAGGATGGTTAGCCGCATCCAACTCCATCATCGCTTCAAAAATTCGACGATGGGCGTCCGCAAAAAAGTGTTCTGCGAGAAGTCCGCCAGCAGTCACACTAGTCAGGTGCACAGGCTCCTTGAGAATCGCTCCCAATACGGCCTTTTCAGATTCCTGAGAATGTGGAGGGACAAATCCCTGCATCGCCCGAGACCCCGTAAAATTAGTCCAATTAATTTCAGTTAAAAACTAACCCGCGGCGCAATCCTTTTGCAACCGCGGGCTGTTTTAGCTTTCCAGTTCGAGGACTTATGACAAAGCCCTGACCCCATCCGGGATCACTGCTTGGCAACAACCCAAACTTTGAATTTAGCCGATACTTCAGGGTGAAGCTTAACTTGTCCTTGGTAGACACCAACTTTCTTGATTTCTTCCACCAAAGAAATGTCACGGCGAGACACCTTGTGACCTTCTTGAGTCAACAAATCCTCGAGTTCCGCCATGGTGACGGAGCCGAAAATACGCTCGTCTTCACCAGTTTGCTTGTAAACGGTGACAGACACCTTCTCGATCTGAGATGCCAACGCTTTTGCGTCTGCGAGCAATTTGGCTTTCTTTTTGTCGAGAATGCGGCGGTGATGTTTTAAAGCTGCCTCGTTTGCTTCGTTAGCCACTGCAGCAACGCCACGTGGAAGAAGGTAGTTACGGGCATAACCGTTACGAACGTTCACGATTTCGCCAATGCGGCCAAGCGATGTGACGTCTTGGTTCAAAATAACTTTCATGGTTTCGTTCTCCTGCTCTTAGCCAATGGCGATCAATCGCGTTCGCGGAATTCGTTGGCGGCTTCACGGGCTGCAGAAGCAGCTTTCGCCAGTTGCTCTTTACGTTTTGCAACGTTGACGTTTTGGCCGACATATACCGACATATAACGAAGAACATCGTCATCAATACGCATCAGACGTTCCATCTCAGCCAAGTTCGCTGATGTACCAACGAAATCATAGTTTACGTAGTTACCGCGGAAGGCCTTCTTCATTGGGAACGCAAGTTTCTTCACGCCCCAAGAACTTTTTTGCAAAATTTCTCCGCCGTCTGCTGTCATCAACTTCTCGTACTTGCCAAGAAGCTTCGCGCCTTCAGACTCTGGGAGGTCTGCACGCGCAATAATTGTCATTTCGTATTCTCTTAACACCTTAAAATCCTCCCTTATGGTTTAAGCAGCCAGATGACACTAACGCATCTGGCAAAGGAGCCTCCCTCGTCATTCGAGGGATTATGTCTTGCAGCGAAATTATTTCCGCTGTCTAAACATTTCCTTCATGCGCAGCTCCACATCAGCCTTCACAGCTTTGACGTAGTCTGCGACTTCGTTCGCCGGCATTGGACGAAGCACGTAATCTGCCACATCCATCATGGGTCGTCCATCTTCCAGTTTTGGAGGGCGACCCACGCCAAGCTTCACACGCTGGAAGTCGTCCTTACCAGACTCTTCCATGATGGAGCGAATTCCGTTGTGGCCACCATGGCCTCCTCCGGCTCGCGCCCGAACCTTACCTGATGGCACATCAATGTCATCATGTAAGACGATCCAATCATCAGACGGGATCTTAAAAAACTGAGCAACCTTCAACACCGACCGGCCACTCAGATTCATAAACGTCATCGGCTTTAACAGTACACAAGCCTCACCGAGAACCTGGCCCTTTGCCATGACGCCTTGAAACTTTTCTACGGCACCTTGATCCCAATCAATCTTGGCATCTTGGGCCAGCTCATCGATCACCCAAAAACCCGCGTTGTGTCGCGACATCTCATAACGTTGCCCGGGGTTTCCAAGGCCGATCAGCAGCTTCAAAACTTAAGCCTTCATCAGATCCACGTGAAGAGCCAATCGCTTAACCGGATCAACCTGAAGCTCTTGAATCTTCACTGGGACAGTTTTGCCGTCCAATACCATGTCAAACTTACGACCGCCGTTTTTCCAAGCTTTGGAAAGAAGTTTTGGATCCAACTCAATGTTGGTTGCCTTGCCGTTTTCCAAAAGCACAGCTGGGATTTTTCCAGCGCGGCGCAGCTTGTGAGTGTAGCTCTTGCCTGTGCCTGTGCGCAGAGCTGCTTCGATTGTTACGTTGACTGATTCCGACATGATTTGTCTCCAGTGATCAAAAATACTGAGAGCATGGGTTTAGCATGCATTAAATACCCAGCCAAGCACGGAGATACCGAACTTGAGCTTAAAAAGGGACCAACTTATACAATCGCCCTCAAGAATTGGCAATGAAAATCTGGCCATAAATGCCGTCAAATAGGCTCTTTCAAGCCTAAAAGACACCAGGTTCAAGGACACAGACGCGGTTTAAACAAAAAGAGAGCTGATGGAGTCCGCGTTATGAATACGGCGCAGCGCCTTTCCGATCAGTTCAGCAATGCTCAACTGTATGATTTTGCTGCATTTTCTAGCTTCGGAGCTGAGGGGAATTGAGTCCGTACACACAAACTCCGTCAAAACCGAGGAGGAAATTCTCTCGACTGCAGGCCCAGAGAGGACTGCATGGCTGACGCAGGCTCTCACCGAGGCAGCTCCCTCATTCATCAAAGCCTCAGCTGCTTTGGTCAATGAGCCGGCTGTATCGCAAATGTCGTCCACAAGGATACAGTCTTTGCCCTTCACGTCACCGATCAGGTTCATGACATTGCTTTCGTTCGGACGATCACGACGTTTGTCGATGATGGCAAGACCGCAGTCGTACATCTTGGCAAGCGCTCGAGCGCGCTCCACCCCTCCAGCATCAGGAGACACCATGAGCATTTTATCGGATTTTCGGAAGTGACTTGTAAAGACTGGCTTAGCAAAAAGGTGATCGACGGGAATGTTGAAAAATCCCTGAATAGCGCCCGTGTGCAGTTCCATCGTGATTAGACGCGAAACTCCTGCCGTCGTGATCAAGTCAGCCACCAACTTTGCAGTGATCGGTGTCCTTGGAGCACTCTTACGCTCCTGTCGAGCATAACCAAAATAGGGCATAACTAGATTGACTGTCTTAGCCGAAGCACGTCTAGCGGCGTCTGCCATGATGACAGCTTCCATGATGTGATGATTGGCAGGCATGCAAGAAGACTGAATGATGTAAACATCACGCCCGCGGACATTACAGCCCAGCTCGACACGCGTCTCACCATCTGCAAATTGACCCACAACCGAAGATCCGAGTGCAGTATCCAAATACGACGCAATTTTTTCAGCAAGAGGCCGGTTAGAGTTCCCGGAGAAAATGATCATTTCCGTGTCCACGACGCGACCCCCAAAAACGAGAGGTTAATGATCGAACGAGAAAAGCTTCACCGGGACGGCTAAAGAACGTCAGTTTGAGATGGCTGGGGCGGTAGGATTCGAACCTACGAATGCTGGAATCAAAATCCAGAGTCTTACCACTTGACGACGCCCCACCAGGGAAAGCCTAATCCGCATACCGGTAGGGGACTGAAAGTAGCGATTCGCCCAAGCAGTGTCAAGCGAAATACCTTACGCTTTAAAGGCCCTTAGCCGCAGGCAAGAGAAGGGTTTCACCGCTACCGCGCGTCCAGAAAATTCGCCCAAATTCGTCGCAGTTGATCTGCCAGGCGCCGGTGAATTCTTGGGCATCATTGATGATTTTTTCACTGACGGCATCGACAACCAGAGACTGAAATGCCCGTTTGAGGGCTCGTCCCCCAAAACGCCCGTCACGCGCGGTCTCAACGAGGCGCTGACGGAGCTCTGGGCCAACAAATATCCGCAGCGATCGCTCTTCAAGGCGCTCGTTGAGTCCAGAAAGTTGTTTATCCACAAGTTTTCCATAGTGGCCTGTTCCAAGAGAGCGGAACTCTACCACCTCGTCGATTCTATTCACAAACTCAGGGCGCATTACGTCAGCGAGTGCTTGGCGAACAGCATACTCACGCCCCTCTGGGTCAAATGCGACAGGGATTTCCACTCGAATATTAGAGGTCAAAATGATCAGCGTATTAGTGAAGTCCACCAATCGACCATTACCGTCGGTTAGGCGCCCATCATCAAATGTTTGCAGCAAGATATCGAGTACGCGTGGGTGCGCCTTTTCAATTTCATCAAAGAGCACGACTGCGTAAGGCTTTCGTCGAACTGCTTCGGTAAGCTCTCCACCCTCTCCGTGACCTACATAGCCAGGAGGTGCTCCGATGAGACGCGACACGTTGTGCTCTTGCATATACTCAGACATATCAACGCGAATAATTTTTGATTCATCATCAAACAGCTCCTGGGCCAGAGCTTTGGCTGTCTCAGTTTTACCAACGCCTGTTGGACCCATGAATAAAAACACGCCCTGCGGTCTGCCGGGCTCACTGACCCCTGCCCTTGATCGGCGCACAGCACGACAAACACTTTGCACGGCCTCCGACTGACCAAAGACGCGCTGCGACATGCGATTTTCCATCGACATAAGACGATCAGCATCCGACTCAAGCATTTTACTTGCGGGAACACCTGTCCACACACTGACAACCTCGGCTACTTCGCGACGTCCAACTATTTGCCTAAGGAAGTGATGCTGCTTCTGTAGCGCATCCAACTCCGCCTGTGATGCTTTAAGCTCTGACTCTATCTTCGGAATCTCGGAATATTGAATCTTGGCAGCAAAGTCATATTCGCCATTGGTTTTGGACTGCTCAAAAAGCTTGAGAAGCTCCTGACGCTTGGCCTCACTGGCCGTGTGACGATCAAGAACAT
>JBIIGV010000166.1:0-5546 GCA_044236265.1 Oligoflexales bacterium | reverse complement strand
CGCACGAGTGATTCCTCAATGCGACCAACCGCAGGCGGAACTGCCAGGTGATTGTAGTGCTGGAGGATACTATCTAAATTGGGGAAACGTCCATCATGACCGTACGGAGCTGTGTCTTTCAGGTTGCGTAGTGTGGGTGTCTTGAATCCTCCAACAGCCTCGGCGCTTTCTGTCTCAATATAATCAAGCTCGCGGCAGGACTCACTCAGCTCATCTTGCTTGAGATAAGGACCTCGGCAATTAAATTGGCTGTCACGAGCATCCAGGAGGCCTTGGGCTCTGCCTAGATCCAAAACCTCGGATGACAAGGCCATCAGGCCAATGTTGTGAAACTGCTGGTCGGTAAAGTTAGGGCCATGATGGCATAAGGCGCAGTTTCCACGACCGGTAAATAAACGCAGGCCCCGTAGCTCTGCTTCGCCAAATCCAGTACCTAGCGCATCCTCCGGTTTTGCGGCTTTTGCTAGTCGATCGGCAAATAAATCAAAGGCAGAGTCTTCAGTGCGAATGGTGCGCTCAAATGCAGCCACCGCGCGACCGAAGTTTGCGAAAACTTGGTTGATGGCGTGCTGCTCTGAGAGGGGGATTTTCTCGAAAGCCGTAGGAGTCTCATCGACTAGCGCAGACATGGTCTTTAGCACTTCTACCGGTTGCACGGCCAAAGTCTGCGCATTGCGTAAAATTGTCTTTTGTAGGGTTTCACTACCAAGTGTTGCAAGCGCATACGCTGCGACGGCGCTTGAAACTTTCGAGTGCTTCTGTGCAGGTGGAGGTAGTGATAATCGATCACTCGGCACGTCAGGAATTTTTCCAAAAATAGATTCGTATTCGCTACGGTAAGAGCTCTGGATTCTGGCCAAAACTTTACTGCGCGAAAATCCGTGCTCCTTCGGGCTTTCAATTGGCCCAAGAGCTTGGGCTGCCAGTGAGTCGGCACGGCCATTCCAGAAAAACCAGTGGCTGGCATAACTATTAATGAGCGTCGGAGCATTCATCGCACCTGTCAGCAGGCCTTCCGATTTTACCTTTCCATCTGTAAAAGAGCGGCCGGGGTCATGGCAGGTGGCGCAACTAACTTGGCTGTTGGCACTAAATTCTTTATCGAAAAAAAGCTTGGCTCCGAATGCGATGAGTGGCTTCGGATCATCGGGTAATTCATGCCGTTGACGAAATGACGCCACGACCGGTTTTAATTCATCGTCTGACAAGTTATTGCTACGGCGATCGGCAGCTTTCTTACTGATAGTCAGTCCCGGTACGGCGCCCGCGTTAGGAGACACTTTTACCCAAATGATAGCGGTTACAGCTGCTGCAGCTGTTGTTAAAAGGAGAGCCTTTTTTCGTTTAGATGTCATTTTGCGTCATCTACTTCGCTTGATTTAATTGATCTGCATCCGTCAGTGGATGAAAGGTGTGATCAAACCACATCCACAGCGACCGTCCCCAAGGAATAAACAGCAAAGCAGAAATCCCACCGAAGAATGCCGGCACGCCTGCAACAACTAGATCTCCAGCATCACTGTGCTTCCAAACCATATAGCCGCCGGCCGCTAACGCTGACAGCGCAGAGAACGTGTACGTCATCATCCAAGATGCACCTGAGAAATATCCGACTTCTCGCTCATACTTGTAATTGCACTGCGCGCATCCCACGCCAAATTCAACGAGATTACCTTTGCGTAGAAGCGGCGTTGTTCCGCAATAGAGGCATCGAAGTTTCATGGCATTGAAAAAACTTGGTTTTGACTTGTGCTGCAAAGACATCGCTCCTGATTGACTTTCGTGAGTCGATGCATCATAGCAGTAGGATGGCTCGGTCAGAATCACTTTGTCTTTTTGCCGTTGCAATTGATGCTTTTGTCGAATTTCTGGAGGTGCTTGTGGTTGGCTTGCATAAAATTTATACAATTACACCCGTGCTGATTTGCTTGTCAGGGGTGAGCTTTGCGCAAGCGCCTGCACAAGATTTAAACAAGTCCGTCAGCCTGGGAGACCAGTCAGTTAACATTGCTCTTGAGCCGAGGGATGCTGGCTGCGTTAAAAAAAAGCAAATTCAGTTGAACAAAATGTTTTGCATGGCTGTGAACATGACCATGGCCAAAGGCACGACTGACAAGGATCTTGTCCTGAAAGCCTTTGATGCCGTGATGCCTGGGCATGGTCACGGCATGGTCACACGCTCTAAAATCAAAGCCTCAAAAGCAGGCGAATACTTGATTGAAGGACTCAAACTTCACATGCCTGGCGAGTGGAATTTCAAGCTCGACCTCGTGCTCGGAAAGGCATCAGCTCAAGTTGCGATCCCATTGAAACTTTGAGAGAATTCTTGACTGAGCACAAGTCCCAGTTTTAAGATTCGGGCCTCACTGAATTATTGTTCGATTTTTATCAACGCACTTACAGCAGGTGTCATACATGCAGCAACCAGCATTTGACGAAAGCAGTTACAAATTGTTTGACGTGAGTTGGGATGCGCCGATGGACACAATTTCGGGGCTGACTGAGTGGAGCCGGGATATCAATTCCGTCTACGCCATCACAACAGTCATCACGATTTTCGTATTCTTTGCGGTCGCAATTCCACTAATTTGGACCCTTGTCAAATTCAAGAGCAAAGGTGACGAGCAAGCTCCTCCGAAGCAATTTCACGGGAACACAACGTTGGAAATTTTGTGGACGGTCATCCCTGTTGTGCTTTTGCTTTTCATCGCTGTGCCGACTTGGCGGGTTTTGTTTAAGCACGCTCACACGCCAGAGGGCGCGATGCAGGTCGATGTTATCGGTCATCAATGGTGGTGGGAATTCCGCTATCCTCAAAATGGCAACATCATCACGGCTAACGAACTTCACCTACCAGAAAACACACCTGTGGTATTCCGAGTCTGGTCTGCAGACGTCATTCATGCATTCTGGGTGCCAAAATTTGGTGGCAAGATGGATGCCAACCCAACTGCCATGGAAGAAGATGGAATCACGCCAAAGCGCTGGTCTGTTCTGAATATCGTGACGCCTGCATTGGCTGATGCGAACAAAAAGGGTGGCGAGATGTATCAGGGCCAGTGTACGCAGCTTTGCGGACCATCCCATGCCCTCATGCGCTTTAACACAGTTGTTCATTCAAAAGACGAATTCGAAAGCTGGGCGAAGACGGCAAACACTCCTCCTGCTGTTGAGACCACTCTTGCAAAAGCGGGTGAGCAAGTGTTCGCGCGCTGTCAGGCTTGTCATGCAATTACTGGGACGCCAAGCGAGCAAATCCCGGGACCGAAGATTGGTCCGAATCTCACCAACTTTGGTAATCGCAAGTATCTTGGAGCAGGGACTCGTTTAAACACGATGGAAAACCTGGCCGCTTGGTTGCGTGATCCTGCGTCCATTAAGCAAGGGTCTTTGATGCCAAACCTTGGCTTGACCGAAGAGGAGATCCAACAAGTGTCCTCCTACGTGCGTTTGTCCACGACGAAAACTTACTGATTTTTTCCTTTAGATAAGGACCTAAACTATATGGCCAAGAATCTTCCGAAAACTGGACTTATCAGCTGGCTTACGACAGTTGACCACAAGCGCATCGGTATCATGTATGCGCTTGGCTCATTGTTCTTTCTCATTGTGGGCGGTATCGACGCGATCTTGATGCGCACGCAGCTCATGGTTCCAAACAGTACGTTTCTCTCCGGTGAGACATACAATGGTTTAGTGACGATGCACGGCACAACTATGATCTTCCTTGTGATCATGCCGCTATCAGCTGCGTTCTTTAACTATTTGGTACCTCTCCAAATTGGAGCCCCGGACGTTGCGTTTCCGCGACTGAATGCACTCAGCTTCTGGATCTGGTTGTTTGGCTCCTTGTTGTTGAATACCAGTTATTTGGTGCAGCAGATTCCTTCAGTGGGATGGTTTGCGTATGCGAACCTCACGCAGAAGCAATTCAACCCAACGCACTCTGTTGATTTTTGGATTCTTGGTGTTCAGGTTGTTGGTTTGGCATCGTTGATTGCCTCGATTAACTTCTTTGTTACGATCGTTAACATGCGTGCTAAAGGCATGACTCTGCTCAAGATGCCACTATTCGTATGGACGACTCTGGTGACGCAGGTTCTTCTGTTCTTGTCGCTTCCAGTTATCACTGTTGCTCTCGTCATGATTTCGTTTGACCGTACTTTCGGTACAGGCTTCTTTAACCCTGGTCTTGGCGGCCAGGTCGTTATGTGGCAGCACTTGTTCTGGATCTTCGGTCACCCAGAAGTTTACATTTTGATTCTTCCTGCAATGGGTATCGTCTCCGAGATCTTGGCAACCTCTGCCCGTAAGCCGCTCTTCGGTTACACCGTCATGGTCTACAGCTCCTGTGCCATCGGTTTCCTTGGCTTTGCAGTTTGGGCTCACCACATGTTCACAACTGGTCTTGGTCCTTGGGCTACGGCGTTGTTCAGTGCCGCAACCATGCTGATTGCCGTTCCGACCGGGGTTAAAATCTTTAACTGGATTTCGACTCTTTGGGGCGGGCAGATTCGCTTTACAACAGCGTCGCTCTTTGCGATTTCCTTCGTGGCGATGTTCACCTTTGGTGGTCTGTCTGGGATCATGCACAGCTCTCCTGTCATCGATACACAGCATCAAGCATCTTACTTTGTCGTCGCTCACTTCCATTACGTACTTTATGGTGGAGCGGTGATGGGTCTCTTCGGCGGTATCTACTACTGGTTCCCGAAAGTCACTGGTCGTATGATGAACGAATTCATCGGTAAGACTCAGTTCTGGCTATACATGATCGGCTTTAACCTGACGTTCTTCCCGATGCACTTCCTTGGTCTTGAAGGGATGCCGCGTCGTATTTACACATACGCGGGTGACCAAAACTGGAACTTCTGGAACCTCTGCGCAACCTTGGGGGCCTATATCACGGCCGTCGGTGGCGCGCTGTTCTTTATCAATATGATTTACTCGATGTTCTGGGGCGCCAAAGCTTCTGCAGATCCATGGGATGGTCGTACGCTGGAGTGGTCGATTCCATCACCTCCGCCTGAGTACAACTTCGCGAAGCTTCCTGAAGTGTCTCAGCTTGATGACTGGTGGTACAAAAAATACACCCACGACGGCAAGCGTTTGACTCCGCCACAGCAACCGGTGGTGGACATTAGTTCAATTCATTTACCAAACCAAAGCTTCTGGCCTATCTTCCTGGCCGGCGGCATCACAATGATTGCGACGGGATTTGTGGTTTCAGCCAACGGCGTCATGATCTCTTTGATTGGCGTGGCTTTAACCGTGGCCTCAACTTATGGATGGGCTTACGAAGAGCCTTGATTGCTGACTAAAAAACGAAACCACTCTTGATGGAGACGCATACTAATGAGTGAATCAGCCCACCACTTTCAGACCTCGACCAACATCGAAAACCGCAAGTTTGCGATGTGGGTTCTGATTGCTTCCGAATGTTTTTTGTTCGGAACGTTGATTGCCAACTATCTTATTAATAAAGGACGGTCTATCGCTGGCCCAACGCCTCAGGATGTCTATGAAATTGACATCACAACGCTATC
>JBIIGV010000165.1:0-5593 GCA_044236265.1 Oligoflexales bacterium | reverse complement strand
CGGTCGAGAAAATCAAATCATTTGGCGAGCTGGGTGTTCTGGGCGGTAACTTGAAAGGGTACGGCCTCGCAGGCATGGACCAAATTAGTTACGGACTCGTTATGAAAGAGCTTGAGCGTTGTGACTCAGGTGTTCGCAGCTTTGTGTCGGTCCAGGGTGCGCTCGTGATGTATCCGATTTATGAATACGGTAGTGAAGAGCAAAAAAATTACTGGTTGCCAAAGCTCGGTCGCGGTGAGGCCGTAGGTTGTTTTGGATTGACGGAATCTTACGGTGGTTCCGATCCAGGGAAGATGAAGACGAACGCTGTTCTCAAGGGTGATAAATGGATTTTGAACGGCTCAAAAATGTGGATCACCAATGGTAATCTTGCGGATGTCGCCATTGTTTGGGCTAGCACATCGGAAGGTGTTCGGGGCTTTGTCGTTCCAACGAATAGCAAAGGATTTACGGCTCGTAAAATGACCGGAAAACTTTCGCTGAGAGCATCTGTAACGTCGGAGCTCTATTTCGATAATGTTGAACTCGATAAGGGCGCGATGCTGCCAAAGTCGACGGCTGGAATTAAGTGTGCTCTTTCCTGTCTAACACAGGCGCGCTACGGGATTGCTTGGGGTGTACTTGGGGCAGCTGAGGCTTGTTTTGACGAGGCTGTCAACTATGTCAAAGATCGCATGATTTTCGATAAACCACTGGCTGCTAAGCAGTTGATCCAGATGAAGTTGGCGAAAATGTCTGCTGCAATCACTCAAGGTCAGCTTCTGGCTCTGCGTCTTGGCCAATTGAAACAGGCAGGAGAGATGCACCATTCGCAGGTCTCTATGGCCAAGCAGAATAACTGCCAGATCGCTCTTGAAACGGCGCGTACTTGCCGCGACATGCTCGGCGGTAACGGCATTATGATTGAGTACCAGACGATGCGTCACATGTGTAACCTCGAGACGGTTTTCACATATGAAGGAACTAATGACGTGCATCTGCTGGTCGTTGGACAGCAGATTACGGGAATTCCTGCTTACTAAGGAGTTAGGATCATGGCTGCACGATGGATTGTGCCCGTAGCTTTGGCGGCAATGCCCTTGCTTGATGGCTGTCGCATGTCGAATTTAGGTAAGGATTACCCCGAATCGACCACCGTTACAGGTGGGGCCGATGCGTCGACGCAGAAGCCTCCAGTCATTCAGCCTCAGCGTCAGGCGGAAGTCGGTAACACGTTAGCGGTAACCGTTGATGATGAAGGGCGCCTTCGCGAAGAATTGACTTTACGTCTTGATTACTTTCCGCCGCCTCGTCCTGATGGGGTATCGATTCCAACCTGCTATCAGGAAATTGCTGGTCACCTGATTGTCGGGCGGATTTTCTGTGAGGGTAACGGTAATATAGCGGCTGATGTGATCGCCAGTCAGGTGAATCAACAATGCTACACGGCAACGCCAGTTCGCAAGCTTGCAGCTAAATCATCTGTTGTGTTGTTTGGCTGTAAGGGTGCGGCTCGGATTCAAACCTATCGTTATGAGCCAGATCTGAAGCTTGAGGTTTTGAAATAGGTTTGTTTGTAAATTAAAAAAAACGGGGCCAGAGTGGCCCCGTTTTTCGTATATGATCTGCATTACTCGCAAGTCGTCTGCAACGCGCGCTCAACAAATCCACGAATCTTACCAGCTGCGCCATCCCAGGTGCCAACGTGATTGCCAACCATCTCACCTTTGCAGTTAACGACAAACACTTGTGGAACGCCACTGGAGGTGCGGAGTGCGTTGTATACGCGTCGTCCCGTGTCCTGGATAACAGGGTGGTTTGGTTCATGGCGAGCGATCCATTCAGCATAGTCAGCGTCGTTGGTGTCAAGGCCTAGGTCTAAAACCTGAACGCGTGGGTTTGATGCATACTGAGTTGCCAAAGCGTCAACTGCAGGAGCGTTTTCATTACAGTAGCCACAGCTCAGGCGATAAGCTTCAAATACAAAAACGCCGTTTTTATGTTCGGACATTTTGTAAACGTCTCGTGAGTCGCTATTTTTCAGTGGGAAATCATACATCGGAATTGAGGCTGCAGATGCAGCGGTTGCCACAAAAAACGAGGCAGCAAGTAAAAGTCTTAGCATAGGTATTTCCTCCTCCATGAGTCCATTAAATGGGCTTAGTTATTGTTGGTAAAAGAATAACTGAGTCATCCGGGGATTTCCAAGAGAAAGATTCTTATGAATGGGAAATTAATAAAAAATACCGAATTTCGGTGAATAAATGCGGTCCTGGCTGTTTGTGGCCAGCTGGTCTTCTCCAAAATAGTTCAGATATTTCAGTGCTCGTCGATACTACGAAGGCACGACTGGGGAATGTGGATCGTCTGCAGGACTGAGTCGGGATTTGGAATAAAGGTGCATGGATCAGCGTTGCCGCGACCAACTAGAATTTGCCAATAAGCTAATCTTCGTAAAACAGTACGAAGAGGCTGATCGGGTCCTTCGAGATATCTTGCTGTCTAAGCAGGGCGCCGAAGAGTCTCTGGTCCATTTGCGCCGTATTGAGCTTATGAGTCTGATGGGGCGTGTCCATGAACTAAAGGCTCACTATACCGAATTGGCGCATTCATCCGATGATGATGGAATGGCTCAGACCTGCTTGATTTTGAGTGGCATGTTTTCAGACCCGGCAAGTGCAAGCGAAGCAATGAACGAGCTCCACAGTATTGCTCAGCAATACGGACCGTCTCCGCTGCTCTTTTTCGCGATGGCATTTGGCGCCGAGCAGCAAGGTAACAACGAACGTGCCAAATACAATTACGAACAATCTCTGGCCTTAGATCCCCAGTGGTATCCCAGTCTGTTTGGATTAAGTCAGGTCCATTTTAATATGGGTGATGAAGCTCATGGTGATCAATATTTCCATCAGTTCGAACTGATGGCGCCATATAATCTTTATGGTAATTTTGAAACCCATCGTCGGCTTAGCCAAGAATTCACAGAATTGGGGCGGTACGACGAAGCGGAGCGAGCTATTCAGGCGCTAACCATGTGGTGGTACGACAACCGCCGGTACGTTCCAAGCCACATTGAAATATTTGAGCGTCTTTCAACCGCAAGAATTAGTGATCTTAGAGGCGATCATGCTCAGGCTCTTAAACGCCGTAACGAGGCGAGGGCGTTGACCGACGATCTGCTTAATCAGTCCACCGTTGAGGAGGATGCGCTCTATTTTGTCGCCCGTGTCCTGACAGAGTATGGCGAAGAGGCCGCCGCGTTCCAGGCTTACAAGCAAGTATTGAAAGTTGCAGGCAACAACCCCTCGGTGGTGCAAAAAGTGGGTAGCCACTTCCTTGGTAGTGGGGAATTTGAGGCTGCCAAAGAGTTGTTTGAGCACGCTTATAAGCAGCATCCTGACAACTCGGAAATCCGTTTTTGTTTACTTGTTGCACGACTCAAATCAGCAGGTGTGAGTGTTGAAGAATATCTGATTGGCCGCGAGCGGATTCGTCAGCTTGCGGATGTTGGTGACAAGGTAGAGTTTCTATCTTTGTTGAACGCACTGCTGTCGCGCTTCAGTGGCGACTGGGATGTTCATTTTCATCTGGCAGAGCTGTTTCTACGCATGGGGCACGAGAAGAAAGCTGGCCAGCACTACGCCAAAATGTATGAGCTAGATCCCCTTGGTCAGAACTCACGATTGCGCTATTCAAACTTCCTGATGAATGCCAACGAGCCAGACAAAGCCATGGACATCCTGCTATTGATTGACACTCCCAAAGGTGCCATGAGTGATGTTGACGCAGAAGTGCAGTGGCTCAAGTCCAGTTATTACGAGCGCAAAGGGGAGTGGAAGTCGAGCATGGAAATGCTGACGCCGTTACTCGTGCGCGATCCATGGAACATCACCTATCTCATTCATGAAATTCTTTGTCAGACTGGACTACTTGAAGGAGCAAACGCTGTTCAGGCTGCGCATGATCATTGGGCGAAAAAGCTCGCAAGCAATGACGAGACTCGGGTCAACTGGAGTGAGTTTGCAAATGACACGCTGCGCATTTCAAAAGAACATTCTTATCAATTGGCTTATGCCCGGGCAAAACTCCAGTTCCTTTATATGCGCGGTAGCGAGCAATCGCTGCGTTCTGTGGTCCGTGAAGCATGTCAATATGACGCAGGCAAAGGTGCACGTGAACTGTTAAGGTTGGTTAATACCAACTTTGATCATCCGAGTGTCTATTGGGGGCTCGGCCTTCTCTATAAGGAACTGTGGCAACTGGAAGTTGCATCAATGTGGTTTGAATTGACACTAGGTCTTACAAATCTCGATGATCGGCTGAAGTCATTGGTTTATCTAGATTTGGCCGATTCCTATATCTGGCGGAATATTAATCTGCCCAAATCCGTGGAGTATATCAAACTGTCCCTTGAGCTTTCAGCGCGTAATGGGCAGCAAGATCGCCGTGCTTTGATGATTATGGGGCACGCTTTACTTCGGCAAGGACAGGTTCGACAGGCGCAAGCATATCTCGATCAGATGCGCGATCTGTCTAGCGAATTCGAAGTTCAATATCTGAACGGACTTGTTCAGTACCGCAACGGTCAGCAATTGCGAGCCAACGAAATCTGGAAACCTCTGCTTAAATTTAAGACAGAACAAATGCGTGAATACCGCATCAAACAAGAGATTCTGCGATATTACTTCGAAAAAACGCCTTACACTCCGCGCGATTTATCGAAAGCCAATTGACCAGCCAGCCAAAAAATTTATTGACACAAGTGCTCAGGTATGGAAAAACCTTTGTCGAGCATAAGTGCACATTTTTAAATTAAGCATCTGATGGTTCTGCAGTGATCGCTGCGAAGAACTGAGGAGGCGGCTACTGGGTCCTTGGGACTTCAGTCGTCTGGATCGATGATGAAGACAAGAGAGTCCCATGGAACGGGACTGTCAAAGAGAGGGAGGATTCTTACTTGAAAACCACTGTGTCAAAGTCCAAAGTATCGACGATTGCATTCAACACTTTTTTTACGAACTGCTGCTCCGCATGCGAAGGGCAGGTTAAGAGCGTACGTCGCGAGTTCAGCGATCAGGCTTGGGCCGCTTTAGTAGCCTGGAAAGAAGTTGAGAGCCGCGCAGTCGACGCTCCACTTTGCAATGACTGCTACTATAACTTCCGGGATGTATTGATTGAACGTGCTGACGAGATGCGCCTGATGGCTGGACATGTCGTTGCAAAAACGGCGGTCGGTGCCCGGGATCGCGCCGCTGGCGCAAAGGTCGCTCGCGCCTAAATTGGGTGAATTTGAGTTTTTAGGTTTGGAACTTTATTAAATTTGTTCAAAGACCCGCAGTCGTCAGTTGGCGATGACTGTGGGTTTTTTTTACCCAGAAAACTCTCCTTCCCGGCATAAAATTCCCCTGTAAAGTAATCCGACACCCCTCCGATGACGTCTCTGTTAGTCGTCAACTTTGCCGCACGGTGCAAATATTTTGGGGGTAGCCATGTCTGTTGGAGTTCAGCGTCTTCTCGAAGCTCAATCTGTAAATGTCGATTTCAGTGATGAGGGTTTATCGTCGGATTATATGGTGGTCCTCAACCATATGTGGAACGGGCGTTTTGACGCGGC
>JBIIGV010000050.1:0-19972 GCA_044236265.1 Oligoflexales bacterium | reverse complement strand
ATGAATGGACTCCAGATACGTTGTTTTTGAGCAAAGTGCCAAGTTAAAACCGTGAGGTGAGACGTGAAAAAGCAAGTCATTCAAACCGCAAATGCTCCAGCCGCTATAGGTCCCTATTCCCAAGCTATTCGCGCCGGGGATCTGCTATTTGTTTCGGGTCAAATCCCCTTGGACCCAAAGACGGGTGAGCTCGTTAAGTCAGGAGTTGCTGACGAAACCAAAAAAGTCCTGGAAAACCTCAAAGCCATTCTGGAGGCTGCTGGTGGAAGTTTTGGTGACGTTGTAAAAACCACCATTTTTCTCAAAGACATGAATAATTTTTCGGTAGTCAATGAAGTCTACGGAAGCTTCTTCCCGCAGCCGTTTCCGGCCAGAGCAACTGTGGAAGTGGCCAGATTGCCGCGCGATGTAAACGTGGAAATTGATGTGATAGCTAAACTTTCTTGAGATCTTGTCGATAATCCTGTCAAGATCCTGGAAGGTTTAAAAAATGGGCTGTCAAGTTTTTTTGAGTGGGGATCTGGTGTTTTTTGATAGTGGGTGTTAGAATTTATTTGTAACCTCAGTTATCAGTAACAGAATTCAATCAGGGGATGAAAGTGCGCCTCTTGCGCCAATTCAATTTAGACACCTCTTCAAGTCGCAAAGTCAGAATTGCGAACTTATTGTTACTTGCCATGTTATTGGTTCCAATCGCAGCGACTCAGCGATTGCCCGCTAGTTTCTCCGGCAAAGCATCACGAATGGTGGTGGAGATTGAGGGCGTAAATTACGGTGCGTTTAGTCCAGTCGCGGACATCGACGGCTTAGGAGCGTCGATAGGTTCTTCCGAGCACGCGCGCGTTGAGCTCAGTCGCGATTTTGTAACGGATCCTTCGTTGTATCTTTGGGCCAACTCTCTGATGAGAGGAAATACTGGTTTGAAAGATGTCACTCTGATCTCTGAAAATGCTGAGGGTGTTGAAGTTGCTCGTCACACGTTGCGCATGTCGCAGCCTGTAGCGTGGACTGTAGAAGCCGGCAATCCAGAGGTTGGAGGTCTTCATGAGAAAGTCATTTTCGCCGTTCAAAAGATTGAGCGCCGCTAAGAATTCTATTTCTCCATTTCTAGTATTCATGTTGATGACCGGAGCATCATGCTCGAGTCATATGCCTAATTCCACTGATCCTGGGATGGTGACGCGCGAGTCAACGTCTCCAGAAGCTGAAAAAAAATCCAGATTGATATCAATTGTTGACCCAGTCAAAGAAAATTGGATCGAGATCCGCTCCTCAAATAATCCATCTACTTCTGCTTTTGTGCTGATGAATGCGCGATCTTGCATTGATCAGAAGTTTTCATTCCGAACAACCCTTAATGTTTTGGGTGTCGGATATGACATGGTCCTCGAAGAGGACTCTGGTCACATTTCTGTTGTCACTATTGAAGACTCCGAATCTAAAGTCACAGGCTTCGTAATGCCTCAAGAAATCAAACAAACGGCATGCGAGAGCATGCGAGGTTATCGGGGTAATTTTTTAGTTGTAAGTGAAGAATCATTAGCTCCTCTTCGCGCTGTTGTAAAAGATGTGCTGGTGAAGATGATCCCGGACTGCAAGGCTATTGAAGTCGTGGGACAAACAGCAAAGTGTACATTGGATTCCTTACTTCCCCAGCCAGCGCTTGTTAAAACGGAAGATTTTCAAAAATCAATGATCAGGAAATGGAGCAGACAGCCCTATATTTTAGCGAGACGTACCGGAGTCGTCGCCACGCTTGCAAAAACGGCGACCTACATGTCGAACGATGAAGGCTTCGCAAAGTTTTGCAAGATCCTCCAGTTCAGTCTTCCCGAAGAGCTTCCAGTAGTGATGACCTCTCGGCGATGGCAGAATGCTTTGTGCTCAGGTCAAGGTGATTTGCGACGTCAGGCTGCATTATACGGATTGGCTAAAGGTACCCAGGAATTAGCGATGTTGCGTGAGCTCTATGAGGGAATCAGTCGTGTTGGCGTATTAAGTGTGAAGATTCCCTCGGATGTCATTCCTGGACGTGCTGAAGATACTTCACGTCAGCCTCTTCGCGTCACGATCTCCCCAGATAATGAGGTTTCTGACCGCCTGGTTGCAGAGGCGCGAAAATATCTTGGTCGCTCAGACCGTGATGATCAGCCAAAGCGTCTAGCGCGACGAGTGGCTCGAAAAAAGGGGCACAGGCAAACTGATGTGAAGCCTAAACAGGTTGCAGTCGCACCCATTGTTGCTGCAGCGCGTTCCGACATGTGTTGGCATCCGTTGTTTGCTGAATCTTGGGGCCTGATGAGAATCGCAGATGGTATGAAACTCACGGGTGAGGGATTCAATTTTGAGTGTGGTTTTATTTATGAGCACGAAGATGGTGAGAATAAGGAAGTGGCGTCCTTGTCGCGGTATTTGCAGCAGTCACTTAGTTCAGAGACTGAGTTTGTGTTAGACAATGGCCAATCCAAGCTTCTTCGTTTGCCTCATGGAAAATATCAATACAAAGTTCATGTTCTACCTCCGAATCCGCTTGACTCTGAAGATGTAGATGAGGAAAACACGCCTACAACTTCGGGTGAGATCGCGTGGGGGTCGTCGCGTAATCTCTCCATTAAGCAGTGGTGAGAAGGTTTTTTCTGATGAATGAAAAGACGGGTTGCGTGTGTTTTGACTCATGGTCGGACGCACGCAAAGCTTTCATATTAAGTATTGGCGAAATTGGTGGCGAGTTTCAAAGCATAGACCTTGGACAAAAAGGTCCAGGCGGTGAAAGTCTCTCAATCGGTATTGGGACAGTTTTGCTGGGACATTCGTCTAAAAACTCTCCATCTGATCTTTTTTTACATGTGTCGGGTGTGCATGGAGTGGAGGGCTTTGCTGGGAGTGCAGCTCAGCTGCGAATTCTTAGGGAGCTCTCTGCACTAAAAAAGTCGGGGCGCATTGACGCATTACCGCGTATTCGTGTCGTGTTCGTTCATACCGTTAACGCTTATGGCATGAGTTGGCTTCGACGAAACAATGCAAATAATGTTGATTTAAATCGTAATGCGTTTCTAACCCGAGACAATTTACCTGATGATAGGGCCTACCACGAGATACATCAGATCCTAACCGACGAGTCCTGGCGCCGCTGGCTTTGGTGGTTGCGTTTAGCGGCAATGACCATTCGGCGAGGAAAGGAATTTTTGATGCAAGGGCTTTCAGGTGGCCAGTATCATTATCCCGATGGTTTTTTCTATGGCGGAGATAAATGGCAGCCGGAGTTGTCACGACTCAAAAATTTCTTTGAGCAAAATTTTTCTGATGTTCAACGAGTGTTCACCGTCGACATTCACACGGGACTTGGGCCCTATGGGTTTGAGGCACTTTTTTCTACGGAAGTCGCGGAACAAGGCGATCTTCAGCTGATGCAGCAGCAACTGAACGTGAAGCTGACCTTGGACGAGATCGAGGGCCGCTCGACCTATAGGTCTTTTGGTAGCTTTTCAGACCTGATTTACCAGGCCTTTCCAAAGGCGAAAGTTCGCTATATTTTACAGGAATTTGGCACCTATAATGATTTTAAAGTGTTACGTGGCTTGAGATCTGAGCGTCGCGCTTGGCTAAGGGGTAAAATTGGACCTGATTCCAAGGCGTCGAAGCACCTTAAAAATCTTTTTTTTCCGCAAGATAGCCGATGGCGCCATAAAATCCTGGCTGACGCATCTGGGCTGTTTTTTAAGGTGTTAAATTCAGGATTTTAGTGAGCTCTAGGACTCGCATAACGACCCCCTTTTGACCCTTTTTATTGACGTTACAAACGAATCCCATTATACGGTCCTAATCTCGGACATTACTGGGATTTTTGAGATTTTTAAGTGGCATAGTCTGGCTGAACTAAAGGAGCCTTGAATGCTTGATATTTTGAGTGATGGCTTTCGTGTTGCTCGCGAAAAGTTCACTGGCAAAGCAACTCTGACGGAAGAAAACATTAATGAGGCAATAGGAGAGATTCGTAAGAGTCTCCTTGAAGCCGATGTCGAGTATGGGGTCGCCAAAGACTTCTTGAGCAAAGTGAAGTCTGAAGCGTTGGGTCAGACTGTTCAAGTTCGCGCTGGATCAGGATCTGAACGGGTTCGCGTCACACCTGCCGATCATTTCGTACAGATATGTAAAAAAGAGCTCGAAGCTCTGATGGGTGAACCCGACGCTTCTATTCGTTTTGCCGTCAATCGTCCCACAACCATTATGATGGTGGGCTTACAAGGAAGTGGTAAGACGACGACAACTGGTAAGCTTGCAAACTATTTGATGACAAAGTTTAAGCGAAAGCCCTTATTGGTTGCAGCTGACGTCTATCGTCCAGCGGCCGTTGAACAATTGAGAGTCCTTGGTCGAAAGCTGGACATTCCTGTTTTCCATGTCGACGGCGCTAAACCCCAAGAAATTTGCGAAAAATCCATTCAAAAAGCGTTTGAGCTCGGCTGTGATGTCGTGCTGTTGGATACAGCTGGTCGACTTACAATTGATAGTGAGTTGATGCAGGAGCTTGACGATATTAAGGCTCTGGCAAAACCCGACAACATCTTCTTTGTCTGTGATGCGATGATGGGCCAGGATGCAGTAACAACTGCCAAATCATTCAATGATCGCTTGGATATCTCAGGCGTCGTCATGACGAAACTCGATGGTGATACCCGAGGTGGCGCGGCGCTTAGTATTCGACGCGTGACGGGAAAGCCTCTGAAATTTCTCGGTATGGGAGAAGATCTCGCGCGCCTTGAGGAGTTTAGACCAGAGGGTCTTGCCAGCCGAATTTTAGGCATGGGCGATGTCATTGGCCTCATGGAGGACTTTGAGCGTGTTCACACAGGCGACAAAGAAGCCGAGATGCTCAAAATGCTCGAAGGGCAGTTTAATTTCAAAGATTTTTACAATCAGCTGTCCATGATTCAGCAGATGGGCTCTTTGAAAGATATTATGGCAAAGCTGCCGATGCAGGGCATGCTGCCCAAGGAAGCTAATTTGGATGATCGTGAGCTTGTTAAGGTTAAGGCCATGATTGACTCCATGACTGAGCAAGAGCGAGTAAATCCAGCAGTTTTCAATGATAACCGCATTCGTCGAATTGCCAAAGGCAGCGGAACAAAGCCCAATGACGTTCATGATGTGATTAAGCGTTTCAAAGCCATGCGGCAAATGATGGGGATGATGGGCAAAGGTTTTGGTGGCATGCTTGGTAAAATTCCAGGAATGGGTGGCCTAGGCCAGCTCAATAATATGCGGAAAATGGCCCAAAACATGATGGGCCAGGGTGGATTACCTGGTGGAATGGGTGGAATGGGTGATCTTTTTGGTGGTGGTCTGGGCGCGGCGACTCCCAAGAAAGTTGATCGTGAAAAGTTAAAGAAAATGCGCAAGGCCGCCAAAGACGCTCGCAAGAAAAATCGCCGATAATTATTTGGGACGAAGTTTATGAATGTAGAGCCGACAAAAGCTGACAATGTGGTACATAGGCGTAAAGTTCACATTGAGACTTGGGGCTGCCAGATGAATGTGGCGGATAGTGAGCGTATGCTCTCTCTTCTGGAGGCAAACAATTATGAGCTGACGGCTTCAGGCCCGGAAGCAGCAGATTTGATCCTTTTAAATACTTGCCACATTCGGGAGAAAGCAAGACACAAGGTTCTCAGTCGTCTGGGAGTTCTTGATCGCATCAAGTCAAAAAAACCAGGTTTAAAAATTGCGGTTACTGGCTGTGTGGCTCAGGCTGACGGTAAAAAATTGATTGAGCTGGCTCCGCAGATCGATGTTCTTATTGGACCGGGGAAAATTGATGAGTTGCCGCGTCTTCTTGAGGAACGTGAGCAGACCGGGGTGTCTGCAGTCGCGACAGGCTTTGATCGTCATAAAGATGAGCATGGTGATCGGGGGGCGGAGCATTCGCCTATTAGTGATGAGCCGATGATCCATATTCCATCAATTTCCGGTAAACCAGAAGTGAATCGCTTCGTGAATATTATCCAAGGCTGCAATAACTTCTGTACGTTTTGTGTTGTCCCGTTTACCCGCGGCCGTGAGATCAGCAGGCCAATTCCAGAGATAGTCAAAGAAGTTGAATACATGGTTTCGCAAGGAGCCAAGGAAATCACATTGCTTGGACAGAACGTGAATAGTTACGGTCTAGACCTGTTGGGTCGTGATGATGTACCGGCTGATGGTGGTCCTTTTGTTGAGCTTCTTAAGGCGGTGTCTGATTTGCCGGGTGTAGATCGGGTTCGTTTTACGACATCAAATCCTCATGACTTTACCAAGCCATTGGCCGAGCTATTTTCGAGTCATACTAAGCTTGGACGATACATCCATCTTCCTGTTCAAGCTGGACACGATAGAACTCTTGAAAGAATGAAACGCAAGGTGACTGTCGAAGAATATATGCAGCGCATTAAATGGCTACGAGACGCTGTCCCTGGAATTGCGATAAGCACTGACCTAATTGTGGGCTTTCCCGGTGAAACCGAGGAAGAATTTGAAGGGACATTGAGGCTTGTAGAAGCTGTGCGTTTTAGCTTTATCTACTCGTTCAAATACTCACCGCGTAAGGGTACTGCTGCGACCAGATTTTTGGATCAGATACCTGAGGATGTCAAAGAGCGCCGGCTTGCCGCGTTAAATCAGCTTCAGGATAAGATTACCCTGGAACTTGCTTTGGCTGATGTTGGATCGGTTAAACATGTACTCTTTGTTTACAGTAGTAAAAAAGAGCCCGGAGTTTGGATAGGTAAAACGCCGGAGTATAGGGTTGTGCGCGTTCAAAGTTCTGCTGACCTTACCGGCAAGACTCTCCCAGTTAAAATTATGGGAGGAAATAAGATGGCTTTGGTTGGTGAGCTGGTACACTGAATCAGCGGAAGAAAGCGTAAAAGTCCACTACTAAGTTCTTCTGCTGGGGATTGTTGGTCTGTAGGGTGATTTTACCGTGAACGCTTCCGGATTTGTTTCCTGGATTTTTTAGTTCGAGTGATATGTTTTTGCCGGTCTTATCTACCTGCAGCACACTGATCTTCATGAGCTTCTGACCATCATCGGCTTTGCTGCCGTTGACATTCAATTCAACAGAGTTATCCGTAATCTCAAACTCTTTAGTGGCTCGAAGCGCTATTTGTCTGGCAGCTGTCTCATTCGCGGACACTGATCCAAACTCAATGTAGGCCGGACTCGCAGAGATCTGACCGCGAATTGACGCGCGAACTGGAATCGGCATCTCGGGGAGCGATGCAGAATTATTTTTTACCCATATTGTGTCTTTGAAAAAACCAATTGGTGCCGTCGGCTTCAATTTCACGTAAATGGCAAACTCACGTCCATCTTTTGTATAGCCAACATCAAGAAACTCTTCATTGAAGCGTATACGCTCAATTTTAAGCTCTGTTTTCATATTATTTTTGAGTCTAATAGTCTGTTGCGGGGTCTGATTGAGCACGACGTCGCCGAAGTCTACTAATGGCGGTGTTGCGTCGAGCTCGCTATTTACCAGAGCGGTGATTGTCAAGGTGCGATCTGGCATTGATCGTTCATTTGTGATGACTGTTATTGCTTTTGAGACTTTTCCGGAATAGTCGGTAGTATCAAACAAAACTTCAATTAGACCGCTTTCTCCCGGCGCAAATGCTTTGCCTTTCGCGGCGTCCACTGTCGCGCAGTTGCAAGACGCCTGTACTCCTTGAATGGATAACGTTCCTTTTCCGATATTTTTGAACGGAAATTTTGCAGGTAATTTTTGTCCTCTTTTAACCACGCCAAAGTCGATAACTGGTTTGTCAAAGGAGATCACACCTGATGGCTCATTGGTTAGACGATTGTTTTTATTTACCGACCGAGCCTCTGCTGACCGGCTTGCTGCTGGCGCAGTCTCAATTGTGGCAAGGATCATCACAATAGCCAAAAATGACAGGACCTTGGTCGGCATGTTTGTCTCCACTTCGGGGGAAGAATCCTAATGTTAACCTAGGAGTCCCTATTGGGCAAGTATTGCCTGTTAAGTCGGAGGTTTAACTGCCGATCTTTAAGACTGCGAAGGGGGATTGGGCCGTATGTCGACCAGTCTATTTTACGGTAGTCTACGAGAGTGGTGGGATGGGGTTATACCTTTCCCTCCTTGGTCTTTGATTTTCTGTGCCTTCTGGTTGTTGATTTTATTAATTAGCCTCAAAGGTGTGGATCGTCGAGATGATCTCGCACATTTAACCTATTCAATCACATTGATGGCGATCGGGGTATGCATGTACGCGGCTACGGGTCTGGTCGCCATGTCGCAGATTTCGATTTGGAATTTGATCATTGTTGGTGCCATGACTGCGATTATCGCAGGGCTTCGATGGGGCGTTCGCCGTGAGTCGAGTGCTCTTGAGTTTACTAGTCAAAAATCGCAAGAAACAAAAAAGTAGGACGACTCAATTGTTAGGAGTAAAAGATGGCAAAGCAAGTTGACAGTGCGGTATCTGCAAAAGCCGTTACATTGCTAGTTAATTCAAAGCAGCGTTTCATAAACGTTGCGGCGACATTTTTGGCTGTGGCGCTTATCACATCAGCGATTGCCTGGAATTCATTGCAGTCTCATCGTGCTAATCCAATCAATATTGAGCTTTTGGCTTCTGCACTTGGTGGTCTTCTTTTGCTATTACCGCTATCAGAGGCATGGGCATACCGGCCATGGCAGGATGCGCCACGTAAAATAGAGCATGAAATCTGCGACTAATTCAGCTGTCCGTATTTACAAACTTTTGCTTTAAAGCGTCCGTTTACAAAAATCGAACGATTGATCTTTGCCAGAATCGCACCTTCAATCGTTTCTTTGCTGATTTTAGTAATTTTGACCTTTCCTGACGTTGCAAATTTATACTGCTCATCTTTAGGCTTTGAAGGATCAAAAAAGGCTACAGACGCTTGGCGCTCCACCTTTCTATAAGTAAACATGTCGTCACTGGTTTCGAGACGATCTGAAGCAGCTCCAATTTTCATTTCTCCGGTTTTGCCGTCGATGGCAATGGCCACCTCTCTGGGGTCAGGGAGTTTATCATTGACGTCAGGACATGCATTTTTAGGTTTAGCAGTCACTAAAACAATCATAATTTCTTGACCTTCAGCAAGTTGAGCCTCGGGATTTGTATATGCATAGGCATAAGTCCATTCCGCGCCTGAGATGTTTCCTTTGACGGAAGACTTGGAGTAGTTTTTGAAGTCATAAAGGCTTTTACATCCCAAAATTTGGAGAGACACCAAAAAATTTAAAAAAAACAAGTGATGTCGTCGCATTATGCCTGGCTCCAGATTGCGGTTGAGCGTCTTTGTCAATTTTTTGCGAAATTTACCGATTATTTTAGCAGATTTCCGGCTGGAGTATGACTTGTTAAAGATGCTTTCAAAAATTTTGCTGGTTTCCATTCTCTTGAGTAATTCCTGCGTTTCTTCGCAGAGGATTTCGGATACTCGCCTAGGAGTGGATGAACTGCATGCACGCGTGATACTTAAGGAGCCGAGATTAAAAAGCTTTCGAGGCAAGGGTCCGTTTTCTGTCTCCGAAAAACGAGGTCGGGAGTTGGCGATCGACTTTAGTAACACCTTGGTCATTGATCACTTTTATCCACAGACTATCGAGAAAATCCCAGTAATTTTTATAACACATGGTAATTATTCAAGCCGAGATGCTCATAATGCTCAGGCTCGCTATTTGGCGTCATGGGGCTTTCATGTCGTAGTTAGTGATTTACCTAATCGTAATCAGTGGATTGATAATGGATCGCGTTTAAAAGCATTGACGGAGCTTATCTACCGACGACCGGATATCCTTGGTCGAAATGCTGATACATCACGGATGATTTTAGTTGGCCATTCGTTCGGTGGCAGTGCTTCTGTGATTGCAGCGCGTCAAGGTGCTCCCGTATTAGGTTTAGTTTTACTTGATCCAGCCATCGTTCATAAAACTGTTTTGAAGGACATTGAAGATATAGATCTGCCCGTTATTTTGCTGGGCGCTGATAAACTTGTTTTTACTTCCAGGGGCAGAGATCAGTTTTGGAAGCACGCTGGTGGCGACATTCTAGAAATCAGCGTTCCAAACGCAACCCATGATGATGCTCAAGGTCCAAGTATGTTTGCAAGATCAGCTCTTGGAGTCGATCCATTTACATCCAGCGATCATCAGAAGACCTTCAAATCGTTGCTTGCTGTCGCCGTGGTCGGTCTCGCATCAAGTGGAACAGTTGACTTTGCACTTAGTATTTTTGGGCGGGAAGAGTCCGAGGGTCTTTTGCAAGACTTGCGGTTTAGGCCTGCTAAAATCACAGAGCTAAAAGATCAAATTTGAATATGGCTTTTCAAGGTTTCTGGTATCACGACTCGATTTGCAATGTTGTGGCGAAGTCTGAACGAAGATATTTCATCACAAAGTACAAACCACTCTAAGTCTCGAAGAACTTCCAAAGACATCCGTAATTGCTGAAGTGTTTTTAAGGCGTGGAGATGGCTTGGATAAACAAGAAGTGCCAATCTGCATATGAATTTTGTCAGCTCAGCAGAAATCTGTTCAGTGGATTCTCCTGATCCGGAATTGGCAACCTCAGCCCAGGCCGCCCGCTCCTGTGATGTCAGGCTTAAGACCCATTTTGAAAGCTTAGGAGAGCTCCGTTGCGAGGATTCCGTTCCAATAAGAGGGAGTACTGATTTTGTGATTTCCTGAAGTACGCTGACACTCCAACCCCAAGCAGGAATGGATAACCGCTCAGCTAAGACTCGCAAGGCAAAAAGCCATGGGCCATTTATGATTGATTGAGCCAAGGGAGCTGAAATCTCTGGCACCATGTGTACGCCGCGCGCCTCCACCACTGACTTGGTTGGTTTTGGTAACACTGGGCAAGTTTTTAGAGCATTAATAATCCCTAATTCAGCACCAGAGCTACCCGTCATCGGTGGAGAATGATGGCTCGAGGCTCCATTAATTTGGGCTAAATCATTAATGCGCCCACCAACGATACAAAGAGCGAGGCAGATCTTCTTCGTAACCGGACTTATCTGCGCCAATGCGCATTCTATATCCTGTTGCGTGATCGTGATCGGCACGTACGTTGTTCTTCGTTCGCCACTTATTTCCCAGGAGTTTTTGATCAAATCAGGCAGCGAGTCGCGTGAGCTCAGAATCGTCGCAACTCGCCATGAGAAATCAGGATTGTCACCCCGCACAGCCATATTCCAGAGATTTAGTAAGTCTTTATTCGTGAATGCCCGGGAATGTCCGCTTTTTACTATCAGATTTTTTGCGAAATCAAAGTTTCCTGAGGCGGTGGCATTCTTTGCAATCGATTGCATAAGGCCGTCGGGTATGTTTCTACAATGGGAGAGGTATGTTTCAACAGTACCTTGTGACGCGAGGACGCCGTCCTGAGCCAGGCGAAGAGCCGCCAGCCCGCGCTTTCGGTCGCGATCGAGAAGTAAAGTCGTATTATTTAGCCATTGAGATCCCGTTTTTAGTAAATCACGCCATGTCCATGGTGTGTTTGAGGAGACGGCGTCGGGGTGCATCATTAGCTTTTGCGCATCCCAGAGCAACGATTCTCCCAAGCGGGGATTGGTTACATATTTATGAAGTAGGCCTGTGGCCACAAGATACTGTTCCAAGAAGTTTCGGGGCTCGATGTTTCCCGAAGCGTGCCAAAGAGCAGCATCAATATCCGGTCCATGGTAGATGACAGCGTTATCGAATAGAGGCTTTAAAAGTCCAGGAAGGGAGTTTGCGAGATCGCGATGATGGATAATGAGGTCGCCAACCATTCGCCAGCCTTCGGGATTTTTTGGAACCCACTGCAGAACTGATTTCAAAAGTAGATCTAAAGACGACCTGTTTGGGTCACGGACCGATCCCAATTTTCGATGGTTGTCACAGAAATTAGAGAGAAGCTTCAGGCGATCTTTCCACTCTGGTGTATTATCGATAGTCGCGAGATAACTGTTCTTACCCCTATCTACGACATTACTTTCAAAGCGAAGTAGCATTTGAACGGCGGTTTCACGCTCATTAGAATCCTGTGGGAATAGTTGGAAAAGATTCTTCGCATCTTCATTGTATCCAAGACTCAAAGCTAACTCGCCAGCTTTCATAACTAGCTGGTTTTTGGTTAAACCAAAATGTCTAGAGCTACCGAATGCGTCGAGAATTTTATTTTTATGCCTGCGGAAATACATCCAAGCGGCTGTTTTGTCAGATGTCATGGCAACGCGTAGGAAGATGTAATTCATCTCGATGCCGCTAAGTTTTGATTCATCGGTTTCTCGAGCGATGACCCAATAAAGATGATCAAGGTGCTGTTCTGGTGCGTGTTCAACGATGAAGTCGCGTAATTTTGGGTGGAGGTACCAATAAAAGCCTTTTAGCCCCGAGGACATGATGCGCGTGAAAATATCCAGCGTCTCCGAGGGTGATGCCTGCACAAACGCTGTCTCCAGGATTCGAGCAGCCTTGATTGGACTGGGTCCAGAGTTAAAATCCTGCCACAACACATCCGAAATCACGTGCCACGGAGCCCCGGCTCCAATCAGGTGTCGCATCTGAGGTGTCAATTTTGCGGGGTCTTGCTCACCGTATGGTCTAGAAGATTCTCGCAGGCCAGCGTTTGTTGAGGTGTCTTCCAGCCCCAAAGATTTAGCAACTTCTGCCTTAACCAATGCTAAGGTTTCAGGGGTAAGATGGTGCCATCGACTGAGTCTGACGAGGGATAGGGTCGTCGAACTTATTGCGCCAGATGGCTTTTTTGTTTCAGAAATTGACATGAGCGAGCCTGGCTTCCAACATGCACAAATTTTTGAGATTTTATCTCTTAATTATAGCATGCTGGAGCGTGCTTCGCGAAAATTCCGGTAACCATTAAATCTTGAAGTAATCTTTGGCATCTATGCCATATTTTTCTAGTTTCCTAAGAAGCGTAACCTTGGTCATTTGGGTCGCCTCCGCCGTCTGATTGATCCGGCCACGGTATGCAGTTAGAGCTTTGATAATGAATTCCTTTTCAAATCGCTCTCTTAATATTGGGAAATTCAATTCCTGACCATCGGGTATAAGGCTGCTCGTGTCGTTGCTTTTTGCAATTGCTTCACTTTGAGCTGGTGATCCCGAGTCTGGGGTTGAGCTCGTGGGCGTGGCGAAATGTAATTGCTTCATGGCGCTTGCAGAGGATGCAGGTATCAGCATGCCTTGCGATGAAGCCTGCAGATCGAAGGACTCTGCCTGCAGCGTGTCTCCAGACTCCATAATGAAGGCGCGTTCGATGGCGTTTTCAAGCTCGCGAATATTTCCTGGCCACTGATGGGCCATCAGTAGTTTCATCGCCTGTTCGCTAATTGAGGTGACCTTGCGTTTGTGTGACTTGTTAAACTTCTTGATCAAGTATTGAGACAACAAATGGATATCTTCTTTACGATCGCGAAGGGGGGGCAAAGTAATAGGTAGTACATTGAGACGGAAGAAAAGGTCTGATCTGAAATCACCTTTCTCAACCATTTTTTCCAATGGTTTGTGTGTGGCCGTCACTATACGGACATCCGCTTTGATTTCTTGGCCGCTACCCACTGGTGTATACGCTCGCTCTTGTAAAACTCGTAACAACTTCACCTGAGTGGCAGGACTGATATCGCCGATCTCATCAAGGAATAGTGTTCCACCTTCAGCTAGGCCGAATTTACCAATTTTTCGTTTATCAGCCCCGGTGAACGCACCCTTTTCATGTCCAAACAGCTCGCTCTCCAGTAGCGCTTCCGGAATAGCCGCGCAGTTGATGGCGACGAATGGCCCGTGTTTGCGATGACTATTGAAATGTAAAGCGCGAGCAACTAACTCTTTGCCCGTTCCGCTTTCGCCTCGAATCAATACCGAAGTGTCGACGCGAGCGAGCTTATAGATGACGTCGAATACTTGTTTCAACTGCGAGCTTCCACCGATGATGGTTCGACCTTCGTCAAACTCCAATTTAGGTGCGGAAAAGCTTGCCTCTAGAATCATGTTGTTCGCAGATGTGGCCTTGTCGAGTAGCTTTGCCAGCCGGTCTGGATCCACTGGCTTTTGAAGATAATCATATGCGCCGTGTTTAATAGCGGTGATCGCATCGTTCATGTTGGAGTATGCAGTAGCGATCAAACAAAAAATGGAGGCGTTGATAGCTTTGATTTTGGCTAGCGCCTCAAGACCGTTCATGCGCGGCATGTTTACATCAAGAATTGCGACTCCGATGTCGGGATGGCGCTGGACGAGCTCAAGCCCCATCTGCCCATCTTCTGCCTCTAGAACCTTAAAGCCTCTTTTCTCAAGTACGGTACGAAGTACGAGACGCAGAGTGCTATCATCATCGACGACTAAAGCTTTCATGGGCGGGGCTCCAGATGGATTCTATAAAATCAATAGAATTATGTCGCTTTCAAGCGCTGAATTAGCGCGATTGGTATCAAATGTCAACCACTTTGCATAAAATTATTGATATAATTAAATATATTAGCAGTCCGGCGCTGGTCCGCTTCCTACGTATTGATACATGACGGAAAAATAAACGCCTGTATTTATTGAGAAATATTTTACGATAGCAGCTGGTCGCTGGTCTATTTTGGGCGATCAGCCTAGCTCGCTTTTGAGAGCGTTGATCACGTTAATAGCGGCATCCGGCAGGTCGTTTCTTTGTTCTAATTTTTTCAAGGTTTCTCTCGCATCGTCGTCTCGCCCAAGTCCCATGAAGGATTGAATGAGATGCAGGTAAAGTTGCCAAGCCAACTTTTTATTAGTTTCTTGCGTTTCAACCTGCCAAATAATCGCAGGAATTTTATCGTACTTACCAGCCATGCCGAGAGCCGCTGTGTATTCGATTAGAAACGCATCGTCCCTGCAGCCCTCACTCCAAAATGGTTCTAGAACAGACACTTTTGAAAGTGCGTCCTCCGGATTTTCTAGCTCACTAGCTAACGACAGTCCGGCCCAAGAGTTTTTGGAGGTTGCTAAAGAACGAATACGCTGAGCAACAGCTTTTGCGTCCAATTCGTCTGTTCCCATTTTTTGTTGCTCAATCCACGCAATTAGCTCCCAAAGTCGTGTGTTATCACTCTCTGCATCAAGACCTGCTTGGCACCAGCGCTCAGCTTGATCCATCAGTCCGTCATGGCAATAGATTTGAACTAGATTGACGTAGGGTGCTGGTTCTTCTGGAACAAGTTTTTGAGCATCGATGAAGGCCGACTCCGCGCGCGCCAGATCGCTGACAAGCATGGCGGCATTGCCGAGGTGGAGCAGAGCACGAAAATCGTCTTGAGGAAAAAGATCGGGATATGCATCTACCAATTTGATGGCAAGCAAAGGCAAATTCATGCCCACCAGTTCTTCAAGAAGATCCACAAGGTGATCGCGGTGATCGGGAGAGCCATCCTCAAGACGCGCAAGAAATGCTTCCGTGAAAACAGCAACCTCCTCTGCAGAGGGGTTGGTGTTTCCATGGCCCTTGTACTGGTCGTCGCCCACATTCATCCATTTCTGGATATGTGGTCCCATCGGGAATGAAGTCAGAGACGTTTTGAGTGTCGTTGACATCATAAGTGTTCGGCTCCTTCGATCACTCCATCAACTTTGACATGGAGGTCCTTAAGTTGGTTATTCGATACAAGGCTCGGGGCGCCTGTCATGAGGCAAGTGCCTTTTTGAGTTTTTGGAAACGCGATAACATCTCGAATCGCTTCTGCGCCTGTAAGACACATGACCATTCGGTCAACTCCAAAAGCCATGCCGCCATGGGGAGGCGCTCCGAATTTGAGTGCGTCCAAAAGAAATCCAAATTTACTTTGCGCCTCTTGCTCTGTTAGTCCGATGGTTTCAAACAGGAGTTTCTGCACATCGGGATCGTGAATACGAATCGAACCACCGGCGATCTCGTAACCGTTTAACACCAAATCGTAGGCCGAGGCGCGAACCTTCCCAGGATCTGATTTCATTAAGTGGAGATCTTCGGGTCGTGGCGAAGTAAAAGGATGGTGTCTTGCAAGCCAACGATTTGATTCTTTATCTTTTTCCAGAAGAGGGAACTCGGTGACCCAAAGGAAACAAAGCTCTTTCGGGTCATAGAGTTTAAGCTTTGCCCCGAGATTATTTCTCACAGCGCCCAACATCGCTTTGGTGGAGTCGTAGTCTCCCGCTCCGAAGAGAATTAGGTCATTGGGCTTAATATTGGCCCGCTCCTCAATCGCAGCACAGTTTTCATCTGTAAAAAATTTGGCAATCGGTCCGCTCCAGCTTGCAACTCCAGCGCCTGCAGCCTTTTTGATCCATGCGAGGCCTTTGCCGCCATGCTGTTTTGCCAACTCAGATAGTTCATCGAGATCTTTGCGGCTGAATTTCTCACTTGCGCCCGGGACGACGATGCAGTTCACAATGCCGCCAGATCCCACTGCGTCTTTAAATATGGTGAACTTAGTTTGCGCTGCGAGATCAGTGATATTTTTAAGCTTCAAATCGAATCGCATGTCTGGTTTGTCGACGCCGTAATCTTCCATAACTTGTGCATACGTGTGTCGAGGAAATTTTTCCGGAAGTTTTACGTTTCCATCATAAAATTTTGTGACGGTTTGTTTTGTGACGGCTTCGAGAGTGTTGGTCACCAGAGCTTCGTCAACGAAGCTCATCTCAATATCAACTTGAGTGAACTCGGGCTGCCGGTCGGCGCGAAGGTCTTCATCACGAAAGCATTTTACAATCTGATAGTAGCGGTCGAATCCGCTGATCATCAGAACTTGTTTGAATAACTGTGGGCTTTGCGGAAGTGCGTAGAAGTGTCCAGTGTGAATCCTCGAAGGGACAAGAAACTCCCTGGCGCCCTCTGGAGTTGACTTGTAGAGAAACGGAGTTTCGATGTCCATAAAGCCGCGATCTTCAAGGGCTCGACGCATCTCGCGGACAAACTTGCTGCGACTTATCATGTTACTTTTAAGGGTGGGGCGACGAAGATCCAAGTATCTGTATTTTAGACGTAAAGTTTCAGACGCCTCGGATTCATCATGAACAGTAAATGGCAACACATCACATTTGTTTAAAATGCGAATGTCAGACACAAGGATGTCTACCTCGCCGGTGACCATGTTTTTATTAATCATTCCTTCAGGGCGTAGATTGACCTTGCCTTTAATGGCCACCACGAACTCTGCTCTAAGTGAGCGCGCGATTTCGTAGGCTGCTGGAGCTTTTTCGGGGTCTACGACTGCTTGAGTGATGCCATATCTGTCTCGAAGATCTAGAAAAATGAATTGCCCGTGGTCTCGGTGACGATTGATCCATCCGGTCAGAATTACGTCCTGCCCCGCATGAGATTTGTTTAATTCGCCCAAAGTGTGGGTGCGGTGCCACATTGATGCTGCTTGTGTCATGACCGTGTGATCCTTGGTTTGCGGGTTTTTCACGCGCCTGAAGTCGCATTAAGGGTAACGTTTTATAGTAGCGTGACGCTGCGGGAAACACTTAAACGCATACGGGTTGTTTTAGCAATGTATTTGATTAAAAAATAGGCTCGCCCAAGAGGTGATCCCTTTGCTTGCCCATGCCGGCCGCCGGTGGTAGGGTATTAGCGTTAGTTTTTGGCAAAAACACCACTGAATTCTGACATTTGTCAGGTTTGTGAGTCCTCTCTAAATTGAGGTCAAGTCGAGACAACGCGGCTTGGAATTTTTTAAGGAGCTTAGCAGGCATGTACGACTCATCTGGTCAACTTCGGTACGTTGATACTCTCAGCCAAGAGCTCAAGACAAAATTTCCGCAGGCTGGAATTGAGTATGTGAAGAACGAGCGCTTCACCGACGAAGATACCATCTATGTAAATCACAGTAACGTTCTTGAAGTCGCGCGTGACCTTAAAAAGCAGTTCCCTTATTTGCTTGATGTCTGCGGTGTTGATTATCAAAACCGCGACAAGCGTTTTGAAGTTGTTTACCACTTTGTAAATCCAGATAACAATCAGCGCCTTCGCATGAAATCGCGCGTTGGTCAGACAGACGAAATTCCCTCACTGACTCCCGTTTATAAATCAGCCAACTGGTTTGAACGCGAGGCCTTTGACTTATTTGGTTTGAAATTCAGTGGTCACCCAAATCTTCGTCGCATTTTGTGTCACGAAGATTTCGTCGGGCACCCTCTTAGAAAAGACTATCCTGCAGATCGAAATCAAGAGCTGAAGACTCCGATGCATCACACGTTCGAGAAAGATCGCGAACGCATGCTCAAGACTCAAGATGATTTTCTTGAAGACCGTGTTTGGATCAACATTGGCCCGGCTCACCCTGCAACGCATGGAACTCTTCGATTCATGGCCGTGCTATCTGGTGAGACGATAGAAAAGTGCGATGTTGAAATCGGATATCTCCACCGCTGCTTTGAGAAGATGTGTGAAAATCACAACTACAATCAGATTATTCCCTACACTGACCGTCTCAATTACTGTTCTGCTCCGATTAACAATAACGCTTGGTGCCGTGCGATTGAAAAACAGCTAGGGATTACGATTCCTGCACGAGCCCAAACTATGCGCGTGATCTTGGATGAGTTTAGCCGTTGTATTGATCACCTCGTCTGTATCACAACCAACTTGGTTGACTTGGGTGGACTCACCAACTTCTGGCTCGGATTTTCTGCTCGTGAGCGCGTTTACACTCTTTTCGAGAAGCTTTGCGGCGCTCGTTTGACAGTCTCTCTCTCAAGAATCGGTGGCATGGGTTTTGACTTTCCAGATGGGTGGGTTGATGAAGCGCGCGACGTGATCAAGGCTATCCGTCAGGCACACCGCGAGATTGATTTGCTGTGTACAAAAAACCGTGTCTTCGTGAAACGAATGGTCGGCGTTGGGAAAATGTCGGCTGAAAATGCGATTAACTGGGGTTGGACAGGGCCGAGCTTGCGCGGATCAGGTGTTCCGCTTGATATGCGTGTGTATGCTCCCTACTATGGCTATGATCAGTTGGAGTTTGACGTTCCGGTTGGTGATCGTGGTGACTGCTACGACCGTTATCAGGTGCGCATGGCAGAAATTTTGGAAAGTTGCCGGATCCTCGATCAATGTTTGAATAATATTCCAAGCGGTCCGATCGACGTCGAAGATCCAGCGATTGTATTGCCAAACAAACAAGATGTTTACGGCAATATCGAAGGCCTTATGAACCAGTTCATGCAAGTGATCAATGGCGTTAAGGTTCCTGCTGGAGAGATATACCAAGGCTATGAGGCGGCCAACGGTGAGCTGGGCTTTTATGTTGTTTCAGACGGTAGTGGTGTTCCTTACCGCGTCAAATGTCGTCCACCTTGCTTTGCTATATTCCAGGCAGTCTCCGAGTTGGTTCAAGGAGACATGATTGCAGATATTGCGGCGACCTTGGGTACAATCAACATTATCGCCGGTGAATTGGACCGTTAATAGAGGACGTAGTTACTATGAGTGACAGCAACGTGTTTTCATCTGGTCTCCAGGAAAAAATCAAAAAAGAACTCACGCGCTATGAGACAAAGCGGTCATCTATTTTGCCCGTTTTACACGCCATTCAAGATGAATGCGGATGGGTTGAGGAAAAGCACATCGAGGCTCTTAACAATTCTTACGGCCTTGATCGCGTCCAGGTAAAAGAAGTTTTGACCTTTTACAAAGCCTACTATCAGAAAAAACCTCGTAAACATCCTATCCAAGTTTGCGACAACATTGTTTGCTGCATGATGGGCGCAGATGAGTTGATTGAGAAGATTGAAGGTCATGTGAAGCGTCTAGAAGAAAAGCATGGCGACAATACTCCGTTTGAAGTGATTGGCGTTCCGTGTTTGGGGGTCTGTGACCAAGCCCCAGCGATCATTGTCAATAAAGACCGTCATCACAAGGTGACTGTTGATAATGTTGATCAAATTCTCGAAAAATATGCCCCATTGAAGTGAGGTGATAAGATGGCAAAC
>JBIIGV010000162.1:0-5655 GCA_044236265.1 Oligoflexales bacterium | reverse complement strand
ATCAAAAACATCAGCATGGGGTGTTGAGATTAGAGGACGACAGACCAATATCTATCTTTTTGAGGACGGCACCACAAAGCCTGCTGGGCAAGAGCCTGTCCTCGTGTCGGATAGGAGAATGGCCATCTTGGCAAGAAAACGTAGCATCAGATCTAATTTTGGATTTGATGCAATCCTCGGTCTAGGAACCCATAAGTATACATATTTGATCCAAGAACAAATCAGTTCACTCATTGCGCCCATCTCGGGACAATTGCTGGAGATATATCTCGGAGGGTCTGTTGATTGGCAGCTTGAAAATCGAAATCACGTGACCTTGGATCTAACGTTCCATCCGGTTGGAAATTCAATTGGAATCTCAGCTGATCAGACATGGCAATACACTGCCACTGCACGTTACCTAAAGCAGGCCCTTCACGAAAAAAGTTTTTTGACAATTAACTTGGAAAACTTCCGCAGCCGAGTAACCACACATTCCTCTAAATTCGCGGGCAGCGCAGAAACTGTCTCAACCTGGTACCGCTTGGGCCTGGTTCTGGTTATATATTTATAAAAAAAAAACGGCCGCGCTCCTACGCGGCCGCCAATGGTCTTTTTCTAAACGTTTGACGCGAGATGACACCACGCCACCCAACTGCGTCCGGACACTCACTCCGACGGACCGACTCTAGACTCCGGCCCCGTATCAAACCGATAGCGGAGAAGCGCCTTCAAGCCACAGGACCCGCGGTCTCCGGGTGCGCTCTAAAATCCAACAATACGGTTGCTACAGCTCCTGCCGCAGCATGCTCTGATGAAACAATCCAAAGCATAGGAACCGCCCTCCCTACCTTGTCTAACGGCCTCCGACCACCAGAGCCACCGTGTTCAAGTAAGATGATACTCGGAACAAATCAAATCCCCATGAGGGAATTTTGCAAGATCACGATTTCATTTGTTAATTTAGGCTAAAATTCATGACCGCCGTCAGACGTTACAACCTCAGAATCAGTGGTCACCAAGCTTAACTTTTTCCGCTGCCTCGGCGTCGTAGTCCGAAAACGGTGTCTTGACCTCCTGGGACGTGCCATCAGGCAGCAAAAATCCCCGGACTTTAAAGAGACGTTGCGTACCGCTTTTCCCCTTCACCGTGACATCACCAGCCTCTGTCATAAGAACTCTACCCTGCAGAAGCCTAGCCATTTCCTGGCTGATAAGTAAATCTGTACCAAAAGCTTTTGTTGCAGCTTCGATTCGCGACGCACTGTTGACAGTATCGCCAATCACAGTGAACTCCATACGGTTTTCCGAACCAACTGTACCGGAAATTGTCTCGCCACAATGTAGGCCCATTCCGATTTTTATAGGTTCTTCACCGCGGGACATACGAAGTTGGTTGAGATCAAGTAGAGCGCGGCGCATTTCAAGACATGCTTTCGCGGCCATGTAAGCATCATCTCCAGTTGATGTTGGAGTGCCCCAAACAGCCATGATCGCATCACCGATAAATTTATCTACGACACCACCATTTTGCTCAATGATGCGCACCATTGAGCTGAAATATTCATTCAACATACTCACGACATCCTCAGGTGTTCGCGTCTCTGAGAACTGGGTAAAACCCCGAATGTCACTAAAAAACACCACAACCTGTTTACGCATACCGCCTAATTTCACTTCACCAGAACTAAGTAAATTTTCGGTCACTGAGCTACCGTGAAATTTATTAAACAAGCTCTTTACTCTATCGCGCTCTCGCAGTCCCTCAAGCATGCCGTCGAAAGCCCATGCTAGCATTCCCACCTCATCTCTCGACGCGACTTGATCTCGAGCCACGATTTTAAAATTTCCCTTGGCGATTTGTCCCGCAATGTCAACAAGGCGTTCAATTGGCCTTGTCATCGTCAGAGAAAATAGAAATGCCACAAAAAATCCGACACTGATGACGACGCCAGAAACGTAATACACCTCCCGACGCATGAGCTGAGCTGGCTCCAGTATCACCGATTCTGACGCTTCTGAAACAACAACCAAATCAAAAAGACACTTTACATACGCTGCAATCACGAATTGATGTTGTTTTGCAATTTGATAGCGTAATTGGCCCTGACTGACCTTTGTCGATAATGCTTTCTTGACAACTGGGCGGGTGGCAAAGCTAGTACCGGCTACCACCAACTTGTCATCGGGGTGAGCTAGCAAAGTGCCATTTTTATCAACTAAATAGACTGTTCTTTCCGTTGTTTTATTAAATCCGCGCTGTAGTAATGTCATCGGTAAATCTGCAAGCGCAACATGCGACACCCTGCCAAGACTATCTTTGACCACGGGAACAGCGAGTGACACCAAGGGCACTCCTGTTGGCTGTGAACGGTTTTGTAAAATGGGCTGACCGGTAAACGCCTGCTCCAATGCCATGGGTTTGTCACGATTCAGGCCATCAAGATAGTCTGCTTTAACCTTATAACCCTTCAAAAATGCCTGATTTCGATAGGATCCAAGGTATTCAAAGCCCGTTGCGCCACGTTTTACCAAAATGAAACCGGCAAGTTCACGGTCACGCTGCAGAACGATGTTACTGGCTGCGGATTCGCTGTTGACGACACCCTCGGTGACATCTTTGAGTCGAAGTGCGCCGATGATGGATAGCTTATCAATATAGGATTCGAGTAATCCGTTAATTTCTGCGGCCCGACTTGCGGCTTGAGACCGATTTGATTCTTCCTCCCGCTTGCCGGAGGTTTCAAGAAATAATGACGTCGTATTTACTGAAATAGCAACAGCCGCAGCCATTAACAGAAACAAAATCATAACTGCTAATTTGCCGCCAATGGGGATAAAAAAACCCTTGGATGGCCGGTCAGGATTGGCGCCGCCTTTGTTGTGTTGAGCGATCATACGCTTATCACACCTAATCTGCTAAAATAGGACGTTAAGTCCGACCAGCTTATCAAACTTATGACTTTTTTTCAGCAAAACTGGTTGGAACATATTGACCTTGAGCCATAGGATATTTGTTTCGTGACTGATCGCCTGCTCCTATCAAGACTACTTATACCGGCGATTTTATCCGCTGTGGGACTCTTTGTAACTCAAGCATGGTATCAGAAGAGCAAACCATCCAAGAGCCAACGAAAAGTTCAAAGTGAGACCATAGCTATACTAGAGTCTCATTCAGATCTCATTGAACGTCGTCCTACGACCCGAATCATTTGGGAGCCAATTCGAACAGGGGAAAGTTTATACAGCGGTGAAGCGGTTCGTACCGGCCCAAAAGCGTCTGGAAAAATTTCGTTTGTCAAAATGGGCATGTCATTTGGCTTGGAGCCAGATAGTTTGATTATTATCGAGGAGCAAGCAGGAAACTTACAATTGAATCTGGTCAATGGCGGCGTTTTCGTTCGAAATGACGCCTCATCTGGTGTTAGCAAAGCGATCCAACCAATAATCAAAGCTGGCAATAAGAAAATTGAACTAAACCAAGCAAAAAGTTCAGCCATAACGTTATCGGTGGCCGAAAGCGGAGGCGCCAACATCAGTGTCACCAAGGGAGATGTAAAACTTGCAGACGAAAATGGTAAAACGACGCAAATCGGCGAAGGCGCCTCTAAAAACTTATCTTTGAACAGTCAAATTGAGACGATTGACGCCTCTGGGCCTTCAGCCGGCACGTCGATTCCGCTCACCGGAAATAATGATTCTTTAGTGATTGGATGGTCCCGCGCACCTCGTGGCTCAACCGTTTTTCTTGAGACCGGGAGCACACGCGAAAAATTGCAGCGCCTAACGCCAGGCGTTAGCGCAGACACCGGGAAAACATCGGCTCCACTTCCCACCGGATATTTCTTCTGGCAGCTGGTTGCTGAGCGTGCAGGAAAAGTTGTGGGACTAAGTCCTCCGGTTTTCAATCAAAGTATTGTCCTGGAATCACCCAAATTAATCAAAAACTCCCGAGGTGAGCAGATTGCCATTCAAAAAGGCTCTCAGAAAACAGATGTTCTACTTTCATGGTCTCAACCTTCTGGCGCAGAGGCTATTACGGTGTCAATCGCAACAGACCCGGAATTGAAAAACCTGGTTCAAACAAAAACGTTCAAAGGCGAAACTGAAGCGTCTATTCCGTTGCAGGAGGCTAGACGATACTACTGGAATGCGACAGCAACCTGGCCGGGCATCTCACAAAAAGTAACCTCGAAGATTGGTAGCTTCTCCCTGGGTGATGAAAATAAGGCTGCCGCAATCCCTGAAACGCAGCTAGAGGCCACGAGGACCGAACCCGAAAAGGAACCAGAACTGCTGGCACCGCCGAAGCTTATTGTAGATTCTGCCGTCTTACAGGCAGGAGAACGGGGAAATATTGACCTTCGATGGCGAGCCGTCCCCGGAGCTGCAAAGTACATCGTTCAAATCAATGGCTCAAAAACCAAGTACAAAAAAGAACTGACAAGGACCAACCTAAAAATAACAGGCCTCATGCCTGGAACACATGACGTTATCGTCACGGCCGTCGATGCAAAAGGACGACTCGGGAAAAAGGCGTTACCGACGAAATTGGAGGTTCCCGATATCAGTGCTATCGAGGCACCAACTGTTAAGGGACTAAAAGTTCGCTAAGGCGGACGCAAAGCGACCCCTTAAAAAGAATATTATTCAATGATTATAGGTCATTAAATATCACCACAGGGTCTCACTCAGTTGTTGACAAAGACGCCGCACACTGCGATAACAATGCCCTTCCACGGGGATGTAGCTCAGTTGGTTAGAGCGCCTGCCTTACAAGCAGGAAGTCCACAGTTCGAGTCTGTGCTTCCCCACCATTTTCCTTCACATAGTCGATTTTAAACAGATCTTTGCGTAAATCCGCATTGAATCACCCGTCCATGTCCCATTACCATTAATGCTCCTTAATTTTTGGACCTGCGGAGGATGATGCCATGAGCAGCACCAAACGAAAACCGTCGCGCGTAAAATCATCACGAAATGGAAAGTCAAAAAAAGGCAGCCGCCCATCTTCAAAAAATAAACCAAGTCAGGATTCCATCGTCAGTGTGCTCGCCGAGTCACGAGTATTTAATCCTCCCAAATCGTTTTCCAAAACCGCACTGATTGGATCAGAGCAACAATATAAAAAAATTTGGCGTGACTCCGTAAAAAACCCAACCAAGTTCTGGGCAAAGCAAGCTAAGGAGCAGCTTGAATGGATAAAACCGTTTAAAAAAGTTCTATCTTGGAAGCCGCCGTTCGCTAAATGGTTTGAAGGCGGAAAACTCAATGTTTCAGTGAATTGCCTGGATCGCCACGTTCGCACCGAGAAACGTAATAAGGCCGCAATTATATGGGAGGGCGAACCGGGCGACACACGCGTTTTAACCTATCATGACCTCCTGCGCGAGGTATCAAAATGTGCCAATGCACTTAATGCTATGGGTGTCAAACCGGGTCACCGGGTTGCCATCTACATGCCCATGATCCCTGAAATTGCTATCGCTATGCTCGCATGTACCCGTATTGGGGCCATGCACACTGTCGTCTTTGGCGGCTTTTCCAGCGAAGCTCTCGCCGATCGCTGTAATGACTCTCAAGCATCAGTGGTGATCACAGCAGACGGTGGTTTCCGCAAGGGCGCCAACGTGCCACTAAAGAAAAATGTCGACGCAGCTCTGGAGAAAACGACGT
>JBIIGV010000161.1:0-5676 GCA_044236265.1 Oligoflexales bacterium | reverse complement strand
TTCTTAGCCATTTAATGGGCCTCCCTGAAAATTTCATTCCGGAACAAATCGTTCCGACAAAAAATCATAAAAGGCTGTATTTGAAAAATCAAGAGCGTTCCCTCAAAAAAATGCATTTTTTTCGAGAAAAATGAATATTCAGCTCGGAAGGGACAAAGAAACTGAATTCCAGCTCGCCGGATGTTCCACCATGAAGTGCACCAAACGAATTCGCAGATGGCGATCAAAAGTCTTGGAACCCAGTCTGCGCTGGACGTCCATGACGAGCGCCTTGGTATCTTCGTCCAAAGAGGAGATGTATTTCTGCTTGAGCTCTGTGTACGTGCTTGGGGATTGCCGGATCATTTTATCCAGTTCGTCCTGAGCCAAACGGCGCAAATTTTGAGCCAAAGTGACTTGTTTCTGAGATTTGGGGGGTTCAGGCTTGACAGTTAAGCTGTTTGCGGGCACCGAATCCGGAGTCTTTAACTCATTTTTCGGCCATTTTTCCACTGTTTCAACAAACACTGATTCTCTTCTCGAGCGGTATTCCATGGCAGCTTTTTTACAGACTGTCTCGATATCAGCCCGCAAAACCCCGGAGGCCAGCGAAAATTGCCCGTCATTCTTAGCTGTGTAACGCAATTCCTCAGACCGTCCTGCCAATGACAAAAACTCGCGGTAACGCTGCGTGACGCTCGCCAACGAAACACTCGAAACCACGTTGAAAATCGGATTTTTCATGATCACATCAGGAAGGGGGGCAAGGCAGCCAGGTTGGGATCTGGCAACCCACTCAATAAATAGCATCGGCGCCTGAGTCATTAAACCAGGACCCATAATAAAAGCGCCAGCAGACTCATCGGAAATCCGAGTCCAAATTCCCTCGAGAAGTTCGGAAACCTGCTTGGACTTTGCGGGACAAAGTCCAGCGAACGTTGATATAAGCATACTCATCTGAGGTGTTAGGCCGTTTTTGACCACCTTGGTAGAGGCTAAACCAAAATACTCCGATTCTGCACGCGATCTCAGTCTTTCCGACGATGCCTGCCACACCAAAAGAGGCGATTGCGACGAGGTCCCATTTTCAAGGGCAACAAATCCGTGACCAGGCTCTCGCTGAATAACGCCATGGGCCGTCAGTCTTCGACCCAACTTTCCCACTAAACGCAAGCGATCCATTAACGAGGTTGATGCCGTCTCCTGAGTTTTCCTGCTTAGTTTTACGCCGGCCGTCAGTTCATCTAAAGGAGCTCCAACCAGTCCGTCGAGGCCAAGCCATGCAGACTCATTCTGCATGGCTGATTCCATACGGGCATAAACCAACTGCTCCGACAACGACAGCTCTAGCCAAACCGGAGTCCATAGAACCAGAGGAGACATGCCTTTGTTTACTGAGGCCAAACTTGGACCACCTGTAAGTCGCCTAATAAAATCAAGGTGAACATCCGTAAACCCGGTCAACAACTCCAGCGCAATAGACGTGGGTTTTAGTCTCAATTGGTTGAGCTCTGAACCGTCGGCATTGCCACTCCATGTTTCACTCTCAAAAAGTGGAAACACTCGAAACAAACCGGAGTGATCTTGAATCGGAAATCGTAATTGAGCGAAAGATTCAAAGACTCCCGCCAACCGCTCTCGGGCTTGATAATCAATTCCATTCAACTGTTTTTGAGATCTACTCCAGTCCAACTCAACAAAGTCAGAAATATTCCCATCCAAAAGTTGGCGCTGAACATCACCCAACAGGACCGCCAGGAGACTTAGCTCCTGAGCACTAAATCGAGGCAGCATTCCTCCCGCACATAATCGAACATCCGTCGACGAAGGATCGGCCGGAGAAAAAAGTGACTCAAACGCATGGAACCACCAACCAGGAACAAACGTTCTGGCGGTCTCAAGTTTTAGGGACGGACTGCTGTTTGGTGGGACCACGGGACCCAGTCACTCCAAGGCTTTTGACAGTTTTGCGGTTAAATCGAACATCTTTGGTACTAATTTTGACTGTCGCTGTCGATTAAATTCGACCTCGCAGAGAGGGCAAAATTAGACGCGTAAACCGCTAAAATTTCAGAAAAAAAATCCCGCGCTTAGCCTGCGCAACCCGACGATTGGCTGGCTAAGTGTGATTCCGCGAAGACGAGTTGCTCAATGGTGTCCGTGTCGAACCAACGAATGAATCTCTGCCTCTTTAGCGTGCGGCTTATCGGTGATCGGATGTTTTTCATTTTCATCCTTCACACTCGAAATGCCTCCGTGAAGCGTCGTGCGCTGGGCCAGATAATCTTTAGTATAAACCCATTTTTCTTCAGCCAGTCCAGCCATCACGTATTCAGGACCAAGGCGAATGGCATCTACTGGACAGGCCTCTTCGCAGTATCCGCAAAAAACACAGCGAAGTATATCGATCTCAAAGCGTACGGGATATTTCTCAATTTCGTTTGTTGGGTGCTGGCCGGCTTCAATATGAATACATTGGGCCGGACAATTAGTCGCACACAGAAAGCAGGCGGTACAACGAACATTACCATCATCACGAAGGGTTAGAAAATGCTTGCCCTTAAAACGGTCGCTGTAGGTCGCCTCCTGCTCTGGCCACTCAAGTGTTTCCGTTTTCTCACGACCAGTAATTTGCAGGGCAAAAGTCTTCATGGTGAACTTCATGCCGGTCATAATGCTCGTGAAATAACCCCAAGCCGCAGCGAAGGGATTTGCATCAACAGGCGGTGGAGCAACTTTTTTTACTGCCATATCTTAAATCTCCCTTTAGTGCGCCGTTTTATAAGCTTCGGAAAGAGCGGCCACGGTACCACCAACACACTGCGCTCCTGCTACAGGACAAGCGTATGGTGTCGTTAGGTGCCCTTCTTTTCCTTGATGGTTCATGAAGGTCCCGCGTTTTTCAGCAAATCCCTTAAGAGGGATGATGTGCATGGCAGATTTAACCTCGTCGACCATGCCATTGACTGTCCAGAACGAAACAAAATCTAACTCTGACAGTGCGATCAAATGAGATTTAAGGCTTGGAAACCCGGATGGAAGTTCCGGCACTAAAGCCACAACAACCTTCGCACCAGATTTTGCCAATTCTTCGTGTTGATTTCTGGCCTTATCCGCGGTCACTCCATGCCTGTGAAGTGATGCCATCAGACCAGCTGTATTTGCATTGCGGTCGCCGCGCAGCAATAGACCATCGAACTCTTCAACTTTTTCTGTTGGTTCACGCCATTGATAGACTTTTTTGACACCAAGTTTACTGACAAAGAAATCAAAAAGTGCGTCGTACTCTTCGTTTGTATATTGGGCAGAAACCAGCAGGGCAATTTCCTCAGGCTTGTGTGTTTTTAGCTTGTGAGCCAAAACCTTTATTGCCTCCGAAACCTCTGCATCCCTTCGCTTACCATGATCAACAATGACTGCGACACGCTGGCGTTCTTCAGCATTCAAATGACGATAGGTTCCACGTCCATAGTCACACATCCAATGACCATTTTGCTCACCCTCGCGTGGCTTAACACGGTAATAGGTGCCAGTCTGTTCCTTACCAAACACATCAACCTGACATCCTGTCGAACAGCCAGGGCAGGTGGCCGGTTTTTCTTTCAAAAACCACACGCGCTGTTTGAATCTAAAGTCTTTGGAGGTAAAAGCACCTACCGGGCAAATATCCACTAGGTTGGTCGTATACCCGTGACTGATTTTCTTCCCCGGATACGTTCCAATAATAGCGTGATCGCCCCGATCAAAGATCCCCAATGCATCGGTTTTGGTAACTTCTTTTTCAAACCTTACGCAGCGGCTGCAAAGAATACAGCGTTCCGTATCAAGAACCAAATCACCACCAACGTCCAAAGCCTTGGGCTTTAGTACCTTCGGACGATCCATTTGGCTCTGATATTTACCTACGGACATATAATAGTTTTGGAGACCACACTCACCAGCCTGATCGCAGATTGGACAGTCCAGTGGGTGGTTAATCAGATGGAACTCAAGAGCCCACTTGTGAGCATCTTTGACTTCATCCGTATCGGTCCTTACATCCATCCCCTCAGTTGCTTGCAAATTACAAGCGATCTCAAGCTTAGGGCGACCTTCAACTTTAACCAAACAGAACCGGCACACACCAGCGACAGAAAGACCCGGATGCCAACAGAAATGCGGAATGGCGATTTTCATCTGCTGAGCAGCCTGCATTACAGTCGTACCTTTAGGTACTGAAACCGCCTGACCGTTTATTTTGAATGAGACTGTCTCGCTCACGCCGAAGTACCTCTCTTAATATAGTCTCGGATTTCGTCTCCGAATTTTTTGGTTATGGCCATTGTAGGCATCGCAGCGGCATCAGAGAGAGCGCAGATTGTTCGTCCACCCATCTGTTTTGCCACTGTCCACATTCTATCGACATCAGACTCATGACCAGCCTTGTCGTAAATTCCGCCCATGATGTTTGCAAGCCACCCCGTTCCCTCACGGCAAGGAGTGCACTGACCACAGCTTTCGTGATGATAGAAGTCTGCAATGACCTTCATTATCTTTACCATGCTGACACGGTCATCAATGATCATGATAGCGCCTGAGCCAAGCATTGAGCCTTTTGCTGCAATGGCCTCGTAATCCATCGTCAGGCCTTTTAATTCTTCCGGAGTTAGAACTGGGGCGGACGCTCCACCTGGAATGCAGGCCTTCAAAGTCCTTCCAGGAAGCATTCCGCCGCAGTCTTCATTCAGAAGCTTTTCAAAAGAGTAGCCTAGAGGGAGCTCATAAACTCCCGGCTTTTTGATGGCGCCGGCAATTGAAAATAATTTTGTACCGGGAGACTTCTCGGTACCGATAGCTTTATAAGCGGAGGCGCCATTATTGATAATCCAAGGGACCGCGGCGAAAGTCTCAGTGTTGTTTACTACAGTTGGCTTACCGAGGTAGCCACTTACAGCTGGGAAAGGAGGCTTTAACTTTGGTTGCCCTTTCTTTCCTTCCAGCGACGAGATCAACCCCGTTTCTTCACCACAAATGTAAGCGCCAGCTCCAGTGTAGTGATCCAAGTCAAAATCAAAACCAGATCCCATGATATTTTTTCCGAGTAACCCGGCTGCATAGGCTTCCTTGATTGCAGTCTCTAGCCAGCTTATTTCCTCGAAAAACTCATATCTGGTATAGATATAGCCCTTGGTTGCGCCAATTGCCTTGGCAGCAATAATCATTCCCTCAACAATCATGTGTGGGCTTAGCTCGGCAATATACCGATCTTTGAATGTTCCCGGCTCACCTTCATCGTTATTGCAAATGAGATAGCGAGGCCCAGGAATATTTTGCGGAACAAAGCTCCATTTCAGACCTGTCGGAAATCCCGCTCCACCTCGACCACGAAGACCAGATTGCTTCACCTCTTCGATGACCTGAGCTGGCTGCATGGATAATGCTTTTTTCAAAGCGGAATATCCACCCTTTGACTGGTACGTTGACAGAGCGCGACTGTTCGGCACGCCTTCAAACGCGGTGAGGATTTTTACTTTATCGGTGGTGTTTGCCATCTTATCACCTCACTTCAATGGGGCATATTTTTCGAGAATTTGATCAACATTATCAACAGTCACCTTGTGATGACGGTCTTTATTGACAATGATCGCTGGGGCTTGGTCACAGACCCCTAAACACGGAACGCCAATCACTTCAAACGGAGCATTGTCGCCATGCTTT
>JBIIGV010000049.1:0-20170 GCA_044236265.1 Oligoflexales bacterium | reverse complement strand
CAGCTCGAAGGGCCTGGGAGCTTCAGGAAAGCAATCCAGAACTGGCATTGATTTACGCACTATCTCTGGATCTCAACAAAAGGGGTAAGGATGCGGTCAAGCTGTATGAGCAGCTCTATCGCTTCAATCCAGGAAATCAAGAACTCGTTTCGAGAATGATAGCGCTTTACAAAGAACTGGGAAATTTGGCAAATGCCGTCTCCCTTCTTGATGACATGATCGAAAACGCGAGGGACGAGGTCCCGGGTTTGAGAATGCAGAAAGTGATCATTCTTTGGGAGATGAATAAAAATGACGATGCCTTCAAAGAGGCTCAGGAATTGATTGCACAGCTTCCCGAATCAGATCGAGCGACATTCGTCTATGCAGCCGCATTGCAGAAAATCGGCAAACTAACTGAGGCATTGGATCAATTTGCAAAAATTCAAAACGAGTCACCGTTAAAAAGTGACGCCTTGAGGCTTCAGGCCGTAATTCTTATTGAACTCGAGCGACGAAATGATGCCATCATAATTTTAAAAAATCTTTGCGACCGCCCGGACGTTCAGCCGCTAGCGTATTTGCTGCTTGGAGAGGTTTTTGCTGCTGGAGATAATTTCCGGGAGGCAATTGAATCCATTGATCGTGGTTTGAAGAAATTTCCAAAAAATACGCGTTTGATATTTGCTAGGGGCGCTTACCTAGAGCGTTACGGGAATATGGGCGAAGCAGAGGCGGCCATGAGGGATGTTATAGCAGCCTCTCCAAATGATGCTGCAGCATTGAATTTTCTGGGTTACATGCTAGTTGAGCAAGGGCGCGCGTTTGACGAGGCAGAGGACCTTATTAAGCGAGCAATTAAAATCCAACCGGAAAATGGCGCATATTTGGACTCGCTGGGTTGGCTTTACTTTCAGAAGAAACAATTTAAACGAGCGCTGGAAGTTCTTGAACGCGCCGTCACGCTCGCCGGCGATGAGGGTGTCATTTGGGAGCACGTTGCCGATACTCATGTCGAGCTCGGTGATTTAAAGAAAGCGCGTGATGCCTATGAGAAGGCCTTAAAATGCAAAAATGAACGCCGTGACCAGGAAAGAATTCAAAAGAAGTACAAAAGTCTCGTTTCTGAGGGGGGCTAGTTTTGTCTCGGAAATTGTATCTCCTTTCTGCGATCCTATTTGGAATCATCATCAACTTGCTCGCCGCATCTTGTGTGACAACCCTAAAGCAAAGAGCTCCAGCCGCGATCCCAATTGTTTTCCAGCCAATGTTTCAGAATTGCTGGCCTGCTGACAGTGATGCTCTTTTAACGGTTAAGAAATCTGGAATACGCGTATTTTCATCAAACATGGTCTGGTCCATAGTTGACGCGCGGAATGCAGATATTCAATTCAATTCTATCTTGGGCGACACGGTTTTTGAAGTTTCGCGACGTATGCCCAGTTGGAATGTCGTGGGCCCAAAGGGTCTTAAAATTTCTGAAAATATCCAAGGTATTGTTTCGATCGATGGTTTTGAAATCCCAATTCTCGCAGAAGAAATTGGCTGTGTGCTTTCCGGAGTCTGGCCATCAGCCTGGCTACAACAATTGACACTAAATTCTTCATCTGCTGGGCAGGTTTCCTTGAAGGGGCAAGATGTCCATCGAGATTTTGCGATCACTATGAAGGTTGATCATGCTCCGAAGGCTAATCGTGCCGATGACATCCAAAGCTGTACCGTGCTAAAATGGGGTGGATTTCTAGGTGTAATGCGTAGAAAAGTCACACTGTGTCGGGAACAGACTGGCGAAGGGCTTCTAGTGTCCCTAACAGGCGTTAACGACTATTTGGTTGAATGGGTGATCCAAAATGAATCCTGACAAACCCGTCCCCATTTTTGAAATTTTGAAATCCCGGGGTGTCTTGTCGACATCAACCCAGAGGGTTATCCGTGGTTTTATGGATCGTTGGAAGGTCGATGGATTTCGCGCGTGCATCGAGACAAATATCGTCGAAGAATCAAAAATGGCGGATATTTTATCAGACTTTATGAAGCTGCAGCGTGTGGCTCGATTGCCATCAAGAAGTGTTAGTCACGATGTTTTCAAATTTGTTCCCTATAATCTTGCCCTCGAGCATACCGTCTTTCCGTTCGAAATAAGTTCGGATGGGTCAAAGTTGAAGGTCGCAATCGCAGACCCCACGGATCCTGAGCGTTTGAAGTCAGTTGCTGCGACGACCGGTAAGGAAACGATATTTTTCGTGGCTGAGAAGACAGAGATCGTAGCTGCTATTCAAAGGTACTATCCGTTAGCAATGCAGTTACCAAGTCTACTTTCGGCGATCGAGACTGCTGAGGAGAGTTCAAATTGAGCCGTCGACGTCGAATTGTTTTGACTGGAGGTGGTACGGCTGGCCATGTAATGCCGCATTTGGCAATTTTGTCAGAGCTACGTAAAAGCAATTTCGACGTTGTTTATATTGGGTCGGGTGGCATTGAAAAAGAGCTAGCCGTGAAACATGGAATACCATTTCACGAAATTTCTACTGGAAAGCTTCGACGCTATTTCAGTTTGCAGAATTTTTTGGATGTTTTTCGAATTGTTGCGGGGTTTGTTCAGGCATTTGTATTGATGCTAAGACTGCGTCCTGCTGTAATTTTCAGTAAAGGCGGATTCGTTGCAGTCCCTGTGACTCTTGCTGCTTGGATGTGTGGGGTGCCGGTTGTGACTCACGAATCGGATTACTCTCCCGGTCTGGCCAATAAGATTATTGCTCCTTTTTCAAAAAAGATTCTCTATACCTTTCCCGAGACTCAGAAATATCTTCGATCTGACAAGGCGATCTTGGTTGGCAGCCCTGTTAGGCCTGACCTCTTTTCTGGAGATGTCGAATCGGGGAGATCATATTGCGGGTTTAATGATAAAAAGCCAATTTTGTTGGTGATGGGCGGCAGTCAAGGCGCCCAGAGAATCAATGATGCACTACGCGATGTCCTGCCCGACCTCTTATCTAAGTTTAATATTGTTCATCTCACCGGTAAGGGTAAGTCGATCAATGTCTCTTCTCCTGGTTATCGTGGATTCGAGTTTGTAGGTGAGCAACTCAAAGATATTTTTGCAGCATCTGAGCTAGTCGTTAGTAGGGCAGGGGCCAACAGTATTTTCGAACTTTTGGCTCTGAATAAGCCAATGCTTCTCATTCCCCTCGAAATCGGTTCCCGTGGTGATCAAATATTGAATGCCAATAGTTTTGAAGCAAAAGGCTGGGCAAGTCAGCTCAAGGAATCCACGATAACACCAGCTAAATTTCAGGAATCAATTTTTAAATTAGCGGACTCCGCTAAGGACATAAAAGATGCCCAGCAAACGGCGAACGTGGCGTCTGTGCCGTCAAAGATTGTTCAGATACTTGTTGAGGCGGCTGGACAGTCTTAATTGATCCTAGGCAAAGCTATTATTGCTGTGGTTAATTTTATTTTGTCATCGAAGCGGCAAACTTAAGAGCTTCCTCCGCAGCATCTCCAGCTCCGACCGTAACAAACATAACTTTTCCATCTTTGCCGATCACGCTCAGCATTGGAATGGATCCTGCTGACCAGGCGGCTGGAGACTTACCATCTGCATCGCGAAGAATTGTGAAATTCGGTTTTAATCGATTTGCATAGCTTTGGAGAACGTCTTTTTCTTCTTCGCTGATAGCGAGAACAGCGATTTTTGGATTTTGAGCAGCAAACTCAGATAGTCTTGGATGCGTAGCACGGCATGCCGGGCACCATGTGGCCCAAAATTCAACGACTACAATCCGTCCCTTAAGCTTTTCAAGGCTTCCTGTCTCCTTGCCATGAATCACCTCGAGATCAAAGCTTGGAGCGGGCTTTGCAACCAGTCGATCGCGAAGTAGCTGCAGTTCGTCAGGTTTGAGAACCAGTTTTAATTTTTTTGTGATCGTCTTTTTGTTTCGTAGAATTTCTATGGTAACGGTTTGTCCGATGCCAGATGCACCTATGATGTTGATAAGCTCGTTTGGATTTTTGACGACTGATTTGTCAATTTTCAGAACCTCATCTCCAACCTGAAAACCGGCCGTTTCTGCGGGCGTATCGGGTAAGACGCCTTTTACTAAAACACCCTTGGATCCCTGATCAATGGCGATGCCTAGCCAAGGTCTTGCAGCAACATTTGCCTTTTTCGGCTCTAAAGCCTGCGCATGGGCGTGACCGCTATTCAATGTATTTCCGAAAAGCCCGAGAACAGCAATGACAACGAGCCATTTTGGTGAGTTCATTTTTGCCTCTTTGGGTCTGGGATATTTTTTTATCAGATACGATTATACCGGATTCGCTGTATTAGATGTTATGAAGATAGCCGTTTAATGAAATTTTTCGCGAGCGTTAGACCACATTCCGAACCAAATGATTCAGGGTGAAATTGGACCGACGCGATGGGTTTCGTGGCATGACTCATCATCATCAATTCGCCTATTTGATTTGACCCAAGTGTTAGCCATTCTTTGGAGCAAATTTGTTGTGGATCAATTACGAGTGAATTGTAAGCGATAGCATTAAATTGCCCTGGTAGATTTTCCGTAAACCAATTGTGCGCAGTTACACGAATTGATGACGTAGTTCCGTGCCAAGGATTAGATGCCTTAATAATCTTTCCCCCGGCAAGCTCGCCCAGCATTTGATGTCCCAGACAAATGCCAAGAATAGGAACCTTGTCGATAAGGTTTTTTAAAAGTTCGAGCGTACGAGGGTAGTCGGATGGTCGCCCGGGACCTGGTGAAATAACAATGGGAATCGGTGAGTATTTGACTCGTGCCAATGACGCCTCATCACCTGCGACAATTCTTTTTATGGAAATACGCCCCTCGCCAGCGCGTTTCAGCCAGTCTAGAACGTTGAAGCTGAAACTGTCATAATGATCAATGAACGCTATATCCATTTTCGGGTCCTGATCGGCAAATCGATTGAAAACCGGAGAGATAAAAACATGGTTGCTAGGTGCTCGTCTAGGCTGATTTTTTTATCGATTTTGTTTGCTATAGATATGAGTCATGCAACTGCGACCGTGAGCGACGCAGAGTTATCTGACTACTTTGATTTTTTATCGCGGGTGAATCACTACTCTCCGCTTGAACATGCAGGAAGTCATGGAACTCTGGGCGTTGGGATTGGGGCTGGTCTGGTCAGTTATGCTGGCCCTGACAGTTATCGACTTAGACGCGAGCATTGGCGTCAGGCGGGAGTCGATGCGACAGGTAATGATACCAACAAGGGGCGTGTCACCATGGGCCAGGTGCACGTTCATAAGGGTTTGCCGTGGTCTCTCGACATCGGGGCAGGGCTAGCGCGTGATCCAAGCACAGATTCAAAGTTCATCGCTGGTTACCTCCAATGGACCATATACGAGGCATTTGCGCGCCCCGCTCTCGCCCTGCGCGGGCAATACAGTCGTTTCGTCGGAATGGCGACGACTGATGCATCAGCCATAGAGGGAAGCGTGTTAGCGAGTTATGGTTTCCTACGTTTATTTACAGTCTACGGATCCTACGGATTAGCTCGTCATGACCTGCGTCTTCATTACGGAGATACTTACGGAACGAGTTTGAGTCTGTCTGAGGGCCCAGAAGGTGAAGTGAGACGGGTTCTCGCGAGGACAAACAGATCAGTGGGGTTGCAGTACCAGCTGCTGCCGCCATTTTGCAACGCAGCATTAGAATACAGTCAGGTCGGACGCGACCCAGCGAGTTTTGCCGCTAAGGTATCTTTTGGAATGTAGTATGGGTCATGAGAGAGAGAATTCAGGTCAGAGAATGAACTCTGCGCCTTTATCAATTCCTTCGTAGCAGACGGCCCGGATCTTGTCGGACGGCTTTTCCTCACGCTTGATCAATCGCGCCACTTCCCGCGCCATCGACTCAATGCTGGTCTCTCCCTCGACGAAGAAAACGCGATTCGAGGGTAGCGTAGCCTCGAAGGATCCTAGTGTTCCGTTGTAGGCCAAGGTTACTGGCGCGTCAGTTTTACCACGATAACCGACGTCTCCATCTCCTGATTTGATCTGGTCGACTGTGGCGATGTGAATGTTGGAGCCGAAAATTTCACGTGCAACAAAGTGCTCAAGATCAGGTCGTCGCTCTTCGCCAATGAAAATTTCTATCCGGCTGCGGTGACCATGAAAAAGTCGTTGGCATAGGCCGTTATGGCCTTTGATGCCGTGTGTGTATCGAAAGCTAGCCTCTGTGGGAGCAATGCTTTCCTCGCGTAGTTTTACAGCTAAATGGTGCACGCTGGGTGGAAGCCTATGTCGCAGAATCCGGCCAAACTCTTGCTCAATATTGGTCGTCTTGAGTGCGATTGTATGAACAGGGAATACCGATCCTTTAGGGGATGAGTACTCCCAGCGTGATTCTCTGGTTTCGCCACGCGGCTTGCTTTTTAGGGTCCAGCGCTCCCCGGATCCAAACTCACTGAACTGGACGGTCTGACTCCCCACCGGAATAATCAAGGCGTGGTCCAGGGTGCTAGCCAATGTCTGCCGAATAAGAGCCTTAAGTGGGCTAAAATCAAAGACAAATCCGTTTTCATCGAGGGTTCCGGTCAGCCAGACGTCCACGTACCAGCTTTGCCCGATAATCCCCAAGCCCGGATCGAATAAAGCGCTGTCTATCTTGCCAACATCCCGGACAAAAAGCGTGCTTCTGCGATCATCGGAGACCGGGGTATCCAGCGTGTCTTGTCCCAAGGTATTTGTTGAGGAATTCAGACCGTTCATTTAAAAGATTGCCTCGTGTAATCGATTCTAACGACTCTGCTAGCCGTACTTGCGGGTTGTAGTGGTCTTAAAAACAGCAATGTCGGCTCCGTTGTATACAGTGACTTGCTTAAGGATTCAAGACTAAGAAAGCTAGGTTTCGACTCAATGAGCTATTTCAAAAAAGTCCGCGTTCGCATTGCCCCATCACCCACCGGCGACCCCCACGTTGGGACGGCCTATGTTGCTCTTTTTAACTACGTCTATGCCAAAAAGCACGGCGGAGACTTCCTGCTTCGTATCGAAGATACGGACCAGGTGAGGGCTAAATCCAGCTCAGAGGCCATGATCATGAGGAGCCTACGCTGGCTTGGGCTAGAATGGGACGAGGGGCCAGATAAGGGCGGCAGCTGTGGCCCTTACAGGCAGTCTGAAAGGACCGCCATTTACCGGGAACATGCGGATTTACTGATAAAGTCAGGTCATGCTTACCGTTGCTTCTGCACGGCTGAGCGCTTAGATGCAGTCCGAGCACAGCAGCGAGAGGCAGGCGTTACAACAGCTTACGACCGCCACTGCCGGGGACTAAAAGACTCCGAGGTCGAGGACCAACTGAAAATGGGTCAACCTCACGTCATTCGTCTAAAAATGCCTGTGTCTGGAGTCACAAGTTTTGTGGATGAGATCCGCGGTGTCGTGGAAATAGAAAATGACCGCCTGGATGATCAGGTGCTTTTGAAGAGTGATGGCTATCCAACCTACCATCTAGCCAATGTGGTCGATGACCACCTTATGAAAATTTCGCATGTGATTCGCGCCGAAGAGTGGATTAACAGCACCCCTAAACACGTTGTCCTTTACGATGCGTTTGGGTGGGAAAAGCCAAAGTTTGCCCATTTACCGCTTTTGCGTAACGCCGATAAGTCAAAAATTTCTAAAAGGAAAAACCCGGTTGCTCTAACCTATTACCAGCGCGCGGGAATTCTACCTGTCACTCTGATGAATTTTCTCGCCAATATGGGTTGGAGTTTTGGTGATGATGTCGAGTTCTTCACGATCGAAGAGATGATGAAGAAGTTTGATTTCAAAGATATCCATCTCGGAGGTCCGGTTTTTGATACTGTCAAGTTGACCTGGATGAATGCGCACTACATGCACAAGATGTCGACGGACCAATTTGTAAATTTTGTACGTAATGAGATTTTCACAGATGACTATTTACGCGCATTAAAGCCATTTGTTCTGGAGCGAATGTCCCGTTTTGAGCAGTTTGTCGACAACAACTCATTTTTCTTCAATGGTGCCTTGGACTACCGCGGCGCTGAGATTATTCCGAAAGGAAAATCTGCTTCTGATATTATGGGAATGCTAAGTGGCCTGGTAGAAAAACTGGACGATCTTTACGATTGGGAGCACGAGCGCATCAAGGCCGTGATTGAAGCCTACAAAGATGAGATTGGATGGAAGCCGAAGGATATTTTTATGACGCTTCGCCTCGTGGTCACAGGTCGCAAAGACTCTCCACCTTTGTTTGAAAGCATGGAGCTGATTGGTCGAGAGATGGTTCGATTCCGTATGCGTGACTGTATCCAAACCTTGGCCACCATGCCTTCAGCTCCGATGGCCTGAGCGGATGTTTTTTACGATATAGCGGCCAGTACTTGCGGCAGACTGTCGTCGAAGCGATAGCTTGTTCCGCTGTGGTTATCATCGAATTCCGCATAGCTATGTTTAATGCCAGCCTTTTTTAATTTTTCAGAAAATTGCCGTGCTCCGAAATGCAGGAAGTACTGATCGCGATTTCCGCAGTCGAGAAATAGACATTTCAATGCTCCCAGTCGGTCTTGGGCCTTGGACGAGTTGATGATTTCCAAGGGGTCATTTTGAAGCCATCTTGCCCAGACTGATTCGATAATTTCCCCATTGCGCAGTGTGATTGGCAGGTCAAACCCGACTGGCTGAGCAGGGTTGGGGCTATAGAAAGCCGCCATGCCAAGCAGCATAAGAATGTGTGTGTCAAATCCTGAAATCTTTTTTTGCTTTTTTAGCTCAGTCATCCAAATCAAGGGATCTTGGTATTTATAGAGTCCTGTACACATGTCGATCAAGCTTCGCCTGTAGGTCCATTCAAACCCGATATCGCCTGCATGACAGGCGACCGCTGCAAATGTGGAGTCTCGGTCCAAAGCAAACCTTAATGCTCCAAATCCTCCTGAGGATCGTCCCATCACGGCTCGATGCTGCCATCCCTTCTTTACCGGAAAATTTTTTTCAACATACGGTATGAGCTCATCTAAAACGTGATCTGCGTGATTTCCAATCCAAGTGCTGTTTATAAACTGACTTCCGCCATAATCGATAAATAAGTCAGGAGAGACCACTATACATGGGGGAATAACCTTCTGATCGATTAACCGGCCTAGTCGCGTTGGTAAATCTTCGCGAAACGGCTCCCAGTTGAACATGGTCCGACCTGCACTTGTCCAGGGAGCTAGGAGGTAGACGATAGGTAATGGTGAGGCTGGATCCGCTGCTTTTGGGATGTAAACCGCGTGAGTTCGGTTTGAACTGAATCCAGCTTTGCATGTGCGTTCCAGAACATCACTTTTTAGAGTGAAATATCTGATAATTGCTCCAGATTCATGAGGGATATCCCAACTATTCACAGTCATGTTGTTTTCTTTCTGATAATTACGTCGAAGAGTTTAATGCTTGCCAGCAACCGTCCAAACCTAATGCAAGTTCCCATGAGTCGGCGTGTTGGCTTAAAACTAAAAATTCTCCGGTTGCGAAGTGCAACGATTGTCCCGAATAAATATTTGCGCTCACGCTGATCACTGGATTGTGACCGACGACAAGTATCTTCTGGGTCGTCTCAGAGGTATGAGATTGAATGACTTTTGAAAATTCGACGTCGCTATGTGCGGTGTAAAGGCCCGGGTCAATCTCGGTTTTGTGTATAGGTAGAGTTTTTGAAATTTGCTCCAAAGTCTCTTTAGCGCGGATCGCAGAGCTGACGATGGCAATATCACAGGACCCAATAATTTTTGTCAAAGACGGTCCGATGGATGTCGCTTGAGATCGGCCAGAGGGCGTCAGTGGACGAGCATGGTCGGACTCAGCCAGTGTGGCCGCCTCAGCGTGTCGAACTAATACAAGTGTCAGATGCTTCATTTAAAAAATTGTCCAAAAAAGACGGTTTCACGACAGTTGTTTTAAGGCTTTAGTATACCCGTTCAGCCCAGTGTCAGTAAATATGCCGAAGAGCCAAGCTCGGGCTAAGAAGTTGTGCTAAAATAAGATGTTATCTCTTTTTGTGACCATACTTAAGTTGAGGCACTCGTTGATTCCGACGATTTACATCGTAGACGATGAGGAGGCCACGAGCCGGATGTTTGCAAAATATTTGCAGACCAAGGGCTATCGTGTGGTGGTGTCGCCGTCCGCAATCCAATTTTTGTCTGTATTCGAACCGGAGCAACGCGGCTGCATCGTCATAGACGAACGCATGCCAGAGCTATCGGGACTTCAAGCTTTAGAGTCAATTGCAAAATGGTTGCCTATTTATCCAGCAATTCTATTGACTGGCTATGCAGACGTTAGTCTGACGGTAAAAGTCATGAAGACTGGGGCTTTCGACGTTTTAGAAAAGCCGATTGAGCCAGATGTTCTGTTGGCAAAGATCGAGCAGGCTCTTGGATGGGCCCTAGAGGTTTGGGAACGCCATTCAGCAGATGTTCAGGTGTGGTCTGATATGCAGACTCTGACATCGAGAGAACGGGAAATTCTCGGCATGATTATAGAAGGTCAGTCAAGCCGATCTATCGGTAATATTCTACAGATCTCCGCGCGTACAGTGGATAATCACCGAGTTCATATTCTCTCAAAAATGCGAGCCAAGTCCTTGAGTGATCTTGGTCGAGCCGTTGCTCGAGCGACGGCTATATTTTCCGAACCTGGTATAAATGTTACGATTCCTAAGACATCTAAAAACAAATAAATGTATCGGTGAATTCTGCGCATGATCGACGTAAAAGCTCATAAGCCAATTAATCACAGTCTCAGGTTTTTTTTGGCTGCTGCTGCGCTATTTCTTACTTCTTGCGTATCTGCCAATTTGGCAAAAGTCGATTCCGACAGTAACTTTGATTGGAATTCTCTGAAACGTGACCAAATTTTGATGACGCCTCTTTTAGATTTAAGAGGTGATGTTAAGTTTCCGGAGGGGCGTGAGGACACAGTGACGCCTTTCTCGAAGGAACAAAATCTCGCCTATCCGGAGAAATTTAAGCAGGTCTTCTTTAAAAGACGAAAAGATATTCGTGTTTTCGGCGCTGGTGGTGCATTCGAGAAAATAAGCACGATTGAAAATCTTGATGCAATCGCTGAAAGGGTTCTGAAGAAGGAGCCACTCGAACCCTCTGACGTGAAGAGAATTCGGGATTCAAACCAGGACATCAGATTTCTGTTTTTTTTCGTCTTCGCTGGCGAATCAGTGCGATATGGCTATCAATACAATATGCCTCTTAAAAAACACTACGTAGAAAAAATTTATACGGCAACACGAGTTATGACGATCAAGTTGGCGTTATGGGACGCTAAAGAAGAGAGGACCGTTTGGATTGGTGAGAAGGTTGCTTCACCGTCGAATATGAATATTATTCGATTGAAAAGACCGGACTGGGGGTTTAAGAAAATTCCCAAAAAGGATCGAGATATCCCCCTAAGTATGCCCGATGCCTTTGACTTCGTAAATCCAGCCAGTTTTGAATATGAAATGGCGCAGCATAAAACGAGATTTCCGGAATTTCCTGCGCGAGAGACGTCATTCTCGAGTACATTTGATGACTTTGCACTGTCGCTGCCTTTAAATCCCTCAGAAGCAAACCTGATTGAGTACGAGAATTTCACAAATCATCGGCTGGAATTGGGACTGAGTGGTTCTGAACTCGGTAAAGTTCCGGTTGCACGTTTTCATTTCAATTTTTCATCGATGATTTACAACTTTTACCGGCTTGGCTTCGACTTTTATACGGATCTAAATTCACCGCGCTTTCTTTACAACAAAAAGTATTACGATATTTCCTCCTTTGGAATCGGAATGTCGACAGATTTACAATGGGAGCTTTCAGATCATACGCGACTGTTAACCGGAGCGACATTTGGGGCTTTGGGATACAGAATAAGGGATGTGGAGGCAGCGCGTCAGGCGCAGTCCAACGCTAATCAGGATCCTGATGCTGAGGAGGATGAAGAAACATCCACGACGAAACCAACCTACGATGAATCGGATGGATCGTTTTTCGTACGGCCACGTATCCACATACTGCGTGGTCCGAAACACGGCGTCCAATGGGGCTTTGGTCCGTACTATATCTATGCTCAAGAGCCGAAACATGCTCTGTTACAAAAGCGCACCCCTGTTAAATGGGGATTTGAACTGACGCTATCCTTCACCTCGCGAGGATTTTAGCGGACCTGTTCGGATATAGTTTCAGCATCAACAAAAAAGCCTGCGCTGGTTGGCGCAGGCTTTATGTTTTATGGCTCCTCAGGACGGATTTGAACCGCCGACCCAGTGATTAACAGTCACTTGCTCTACCGACTGAGCTACTGAGGAAAAGTTGGTAGACTAGATGGAATACCTGATCAGATGATGAGGTGTCAATGACTTTTTGGTGGGCGATGTGTGGAAAAGATCATTTATATTAATATATTACAGAATTTTAACCGGCGCTTTGCAGGTTCTTGCGGATCGAATTTAGGAGGAAATCCACGTCAAACGGCTTAGCGATAAAGTCATTAGCGCCTAAAGCCATCGCCCTTTGAATGTCCTCGGTAGATTTGCGGCCTGAAACCATGATGACAGGTACGTCTTTCAGAACGCTGTGACTCTTAATCAAATGGACAAGCTCAAAACCGTCGACCCAGGGAAGATTCACATCGAGAAGGATCACGTCAAGAATCGTCGTCTCCAGAAAGTGGCTGAGTGCATAGCCGTCTTCGGCAAGTAGAACGTTATAATGTTCTCCTTCAAGAACGCGCTTTAACGCATTCCTCATAATTTCTTCGTCATCAACGACGAGCACGGTTTTCTTGCTCTTGGATTTTTTGATGTCACGGTATTCAGAGAGGGAGACGACTTTATTTTCATTGAGTTTGCGGCGCGTAATATTATCAAGCTGCTTACGGAAGTGTTTTCCCGTAGGGCCTGACATTTTAGGCTTCAAACTCATCCTTGAGTCCTTTTCTGCGGAGCCATCCTGGCCCCGGATTAACTATAGTGACAGTCTGGTTTCGGAAGTTGTCCCTGACTCTTAAATTCAGTGTGCTATAATGGAATTGGACTATTATCCAAAGCCTCTTGATTTACAGGCAAAAGGAGCCTGATTTGCCAAATCGACAATTGACCATCGAAGTTCCGAAAATGAGTGGGCCTGGTTCAGAGAAAAGAAATTTCGTCTGGAACCAAAGCCTGATCGTTGACTCGGATTCTGGTGAAAAAGTCCTTTCAACGCGCCTTTTTGGTTATGAGTCTGTAATTGGAATTCTACGCTCTGCATTCGCCAACGGATTATCACGTGATGTTGCGTGGGATATTTCGAATATCGATCCTTATTTACACAAGCCACTTCTTGCCGCTGCAAAAGTTTATAAGCGGGGTGTTCGCGTACTTGGTGTTGATGATGTCTCTACAGCGAGCACTTATGAAATTCAATTTTTTGATGATTTAATGTCAACATTCGCATTTTCTAGCAGTCGTGAGTTAGTCATTGTTGATCGTCGTGTGTCGGAATTTTGGTGGAACCAGATTCCAAATGGACTAAACGTGGTCGATTTTGATGAAGAAAGAAAAGACCTGACGGCTGTCGCTGACATCATGAATATTGTGCGACGTCAGGAAAAATCTCCTAAAAATATTGTTGTGGTGGGTGGCGGCGTTGCCGGTGATGTTGTCGGATTCGCCAGTGGCCTTCTCGGTCTACCCTGTCGATTTGTTCCTACAACACTGCTTTCCATGGTGGACAGCTCAATTGGTGGCAAGGTGGGGGTGAATTTTGAACAATGGGGTAAAAATCAGGTTGGACTTTTTAATCCGCCAATCAGTGTAAATCTCTGCACCCGCTGGCTGGAGACCCTTCCGCTGACCGAGATCAAGAGTGGCATGGTTGAGGCATTGAAGCACGCGGCTTTGGCTGGAGATCAGATGCTTTGGAACAGTCTGATGGCCATTTCGCGCTCCGCTCGATGGCAGGATGTTCGTGGGTTAATCCCCTCAGTGCTAGAGATTAAAGCGAACGTGGTTGCGCGAGACCCTTTTGAAGCCGGTGAGCGAGCAGTTTTGAATTTTGGACACACGCTCGGGCATGCTGTGGAAACAATGCTGAATCGACGTCAATTGCGAGTGTCTCATGGAGCCTGTGTAGCACTTGGCATGTTTCACGCCCTTCGTGTTTCCAGTGAGATCTATGGTTTTGATGCTGGGCAATATACAAAAGATCTAATAGAGGCAAATCTAATTCCCGATCGGGATATTTTGAATCTGATTACTGGAATGTCGGACGATGAGTTTTCAAAGCTACTCGTTTCGGATAAGAAAAATTTGTTTGGATCCAATTACGTTGGTTTCGTCTTATTATCAGGCTGGGGGCATCTGGCACGCAGCGAAGACGGAGGGTGGCTTGTGAAAATTCCAATGGATCTGGCATTGAAGCAAATCCGTGAAAGCTTTCGTTTATTGGTCTGATGCCGCGCGGAGATCTCCGGTGATCCCGAGATCGAGACCTCCCGCAATCGAAGATTGACGTTTGTCTGCTCGTAATTCCAAATCAATCAGCTTTCGTTTGATCTCCAGGCCACCAGCATAACCAGTAAGACTGCCGTCGCGGCCGATGACCCGGTGACAGGGAATAATGATCGGTAAGGGGTTTTTATTGAGAGCCATTCCAACGGCCCGTACGGCACTCGGGCGGCCTATGTCAGCTGCCAGATCGCTATAGGACGGGAGTGCGCCGCACGGTATTTTTTTCAACGCCATCCAAACCGTTTTTTGGAATGAGGTCCCAGTTAAAAAAACTGGTACATCGAAACTGGTACGCTTTCCAAGAAAGTATTCGTCAAGCTGCCCACATGTTTTATGCAAAATTTCAGAATCACCAAAGTTACATGCTGTTTTTCCAAATTCGACATCGGTTAGACCCGCATGGTTGGCACGGAGAGTTAGCCAGCCAATCGGGGTCCAATGCTGAAGTATGGAGCGTTCAAACATGGGCGGTCATTCCTTACATAGACCTTCGGTAACGACCGCCGACCCGGTAGAGGAGGTCAGAGATTTCACCAAGGCTTGCAAAGCGCACAGTGTGCATGAGCTCGGCAAAAATATTACGATTCTCCAGAACCGCATTTGCAAGCCCTTGTAGCGCCTTTTCTTTGGACGCTTTGGCTTGATCCTTAAATGCCTGGAGACGCTTCAATTGATCGTCTTTTTCATCGTAGCTTGCACGTGCTAGTTCAATTTCAGGTCGCTCGTACTCCCCAGAGATAACTTTTGGGTTCAGGTAGGTGTTGACACCAATGATGGGGAGCTCTCCCGTGTGTTTCAAGTGTTCGTAGTAGAGGCTTTCTTCTTGAATCTTGCTTCGTTGGTACTGTGTTTCCATGGACCCCAACACTCCGCCTCGGGACGATAGTCGGTCAAACTCCTGTAATACCGCTTCCTCCACGGCATCTGTGAGTAGTTCAAGGATGTAGCTGCCCTGATTCACGTTTTCACACTTGTTTGGTCCAAACTCCTTGTTGATGATCATTTGGATCGCCATGGCGCGTCGTACGCTTTCCTCTGTTGGTGTTGTGATGGCCTCATCATACGCGTTGGTGTGGAGTGAGTTACAGTTATCGTAAAGAGCTAATAATGCTTGAAGCGTTGTCCTTATATCGTTGAAATCGATCTCCATGGCGTGCAAAGACCGGCCGGATGTTTGGATATGATATTTCAGCATTTGGCTGCGTTCGCTGGCCTTATAGAGATCGCGCATTGCTATAGACCAAATTCTTCGGGCAACGCGCCCAATGACTGCGTATTCGGCGTCGACACCGTTAGAGAAGAAGAAACTCAGGTTGGGAGCGAAGTCATCAATCTTCATCCCACGGGCAAGGTAATACTCCACATATGTGAATCCATTGGCCAGAGTGAATGCCAGCTGACTTATAGGATTCGCTCCCGCCTCGGCAATGTGATAGCCGGAAATCGAGACGGAGTAGTAATTGCGCACCGATTTTTCAATGAAGTACTCTTGAATGTCACCCATCAGCTTAAGAGCAAACTCTGTGGAGAAGATGCAGGTGTTTTGCGCCTGATCTTCCTTGAGGATGTCAGCTTGTACCGTGCCGCGGACTGTTTGCAGGGTCTTATCATAGATGGAGCGGTGCTCATCTGGATCTGGGGCGCGATTGTGCTTCGACTTAAAGTCATCAATCTGTTGATCGACAGCGGTGTTCAGAAACATCGCCAAGATAATTGGCGCGGGTCCGTTAATTGTCATGGACACAGAAGTCATTGGCGAACATAGATCGAAGCCGCTGTAGAGAACTTTCATGTCATCAAGCGTGGCAATTGAAACGCCAGATTCACCTATCTTACCGTAGATATCAGGGCGGCGATCAGGCTCGGCGCCATATAGAGTTACGGAGTCAAATGCCGTAGATAGACGTTTTGCTTGGTCATTTCGCGACAGATAATGAAAACGCTTGTTGGTGCGAGCAGGGCCCCCTTCGCCCGCAAATTGGCGCTTGGGATCTTCTTCAGTACGGCGGAATGGGTAAACACCCCCTGTATACGGGAAGCTTCCAGGGACATTTTCACGCAGAAGATAGTCAGCGATCTCAGCTTTGCTTCCTAAGCGCGGAAGCGCGACCTTGGGAAAAGTTAGCTGGGAAAGTGTCGTGAAAGAAGACTTCACACAAATATCCTTGCCTCGCACTTGGTATATGAACTCGTCGCTGTTGTATTTCTTGAACATGTCAGGCCAGTCATTTAGCGTGTCCCGCAGTGATGCTGGTAGTAGTTTCCATGTTTTGTCAGCCTCAACTGAAAGTGAAGTTGCTACGTCTTTATGACCACAATCAAGCATGTGAGCCGCGGAGCGCTCCAAGGACTCGGCTTTGCGAATCATCTCCACCCATGTTTGACGTGTCGCATGGTAGCTACGTACAGCGCGCGAAATGTCGGACAAGTAGTTGATCCGCTCCCCAGGAATTAGAGCGCCTCGATTTGTAGATTCAAGAGCATATTTGCGCGAGGACGACGGTTGAAATCGTTGCTCACCGAGTTTTTCATTCATCTTTTCACAAAGGGCTTTATAGAGCCCGTTTGTTCCGTCGTCATTGAAACGACTCGCAATGGTGCCAAAAACCGGATACTGGGCATCTTCAACGCGTTGGCCTTTGAAGCGTGTACGTCGAAGTTGGGTGCGCACATCTCGCAGAGCGTCAGGCGCTTGCCGACGCTCGAATTTGTTAATGGCGATGAGATCTGCAAAGTCGAGCATGTCGATTTTTTCTAGCTGTGTTTGCGCACCAAATTCGCAAGTCATCACATAGAGGCTGACGTCGCTGACGTCGAGAATTCCTGTGTCACCCTGACCGATACCGCTTGTTTCCACTACAAGGAAGTCGAAATCCCTTGTCTTAAGTAAGGCTAGAGCATCTTGGGTGGCATGTGCGATCTCTTTGCCGCTCTGTCTTGTAGCAAAACTTCTTAAAAATACACGCTCATCACTGGCGGTGTTGACGCGAATGCGGTCACCAAGTAGGGCTCCACCGGTCGCCTTTTTGCTAGGATCGATGCATATAAGTCCAATTTTTATATTGGGGTTGTCCCAAAGAAAACGCGAAATCAATTCGTCTGTAATGGAACTCTTACCCGCTCCACCAGTCCCTGTAATACCAATGACTGGAATTTTTGATTTGTGATGTTTGACTGGTTCAAGTGCTTTAGTCAGCTCTTCAATTTTGTTGGTGCCGTTTTCGAGAAGTGTCAGAGCACGACTTAGACGGACCCATTGATCTGAGGATTTATCGCGATTGTTCCACGCTTTGTGCGCAAAATCCGTTTCTCTCAGCATGTGACCTATCATGCCGTCGAGGCCCAGTTTTGCTCCATCTTCAGGACTATAAATGCGGGTGATTCCTGATTGGTGTAGTTCAGCAATTTCTTTGACTGTGATAACACCGCCGCCGCCGCCAAATATTTTTACGTCTTTCGCACCGGCTTCATCTAGCAATTGTCGAATGTACTTGAAAAACTCCATGTGCCCGCCCTGGTAGCTGGAGATCGCAATACCTTGAGCGTCTTCCTGAAGGGCGGCGAGTACGATATCTTTCGCAGATCGATTGTGGCCTAAATGAATGACCTCGGCTCCGCGTGCCTGCAAAAGCCGACGCATGATATTGATAGACGCATCATGCCCATCAAAAAGTGCGGTTGCCGTGACGAAACGGATTTTATTTTTGGGTTTGTACTCTTGGAGTTCTTTTGCTTCAGGAGACGCTAAAACGCTGCCGCGGTGTTCTGTCGTAGACATAGTATTTTCTTCAATCCCTTTGATGACTTGGAGCCAGAAAGCATATCAAATCAAGGGTTTGCCGTCACCCGGTCATTATCCCAGTCTTTTCAGTTAATTATACTAGCTGGTTTGTTAATCCCAAGCACGACGACACAGCCCTGAGTTTGCGGTCGATTTTGATTCTCTGATCGACAAAGCGGTCGATGGATCAGAGTTCTTACCAAATATACCGAATTGCAAAATTACCCATGAGATTAAATTTGGTGCCGCCCACAGCAATCGTTTTTGATGTGCCGCCGGTTTTAGTGGTGTCTGTGGTCACGGATGTTTGAGCGGATGTCGGTGTCGCTGCGACCCCATTGGTAACAACGTAGCTTCTCGTCTGAGTTGACGTCGAGTTCTTCACGTCACCGCCACTCGTCTGGATCAATCCAGTTCCGAAACCGAGTCCTATATGGGGAAACCACTTTAAATAGAACTCGACATTGATGCGAGGGCCATAACTCAACTTTGCATCGACCGAAGATGAAGTAGAACCAAGACTCGATTCCGAAACTGAGTAGGTCGACATGTTCGATGTATCTGAATAAATTGTTGTTACTGAGCCTGTTTTGTAGCGGACAGATGTTTTTGGTGTTTGTGCAAACAAAAAGCCAATCGATGCCTTAAACCATCGATCGCTAAAGAAGAAGTATTTTGGCTGGATTCCAAGCGTTGTTTTTTTAGGATTTTCTGTCCCAGAGAACCGTTGAGTTACAGTCATTGACTTTGGATTCGATAATTCATTTGAAGATTGGGTGACATTAACAGTCGCTGAATTTGAGTCTTTTGTATAAGCGAAATATAAATCGACTCCAAATTTCTCTAGCGCAAAACCATAGGCGATGGCATCGGTTCCAAGGACCCCAAAATTTGAATCTGAAAGCTCAACTCCAATCGAGTGTTGCATTCCTTTTGGCGACCACCAAGAAGTTTCACTTGGCGTGACGGCCAAAGTGTCTCTAGCAAATGAGGAATCAGTTGTTTTTGCTTTTGGAGCTCGTATTGGGGTTGTGCTCGCATCGGATTTAGGTTTGGCTTTTGGCTTCGTTCCGTTTGCTGGCGTGGTTTCGGTGATTGTCTCTTCGGGTTCGCTGTCCTGGGCACTTGATGTGCTCGCGTCTAGATTTATGCAGCAAGCAAACAATACGACTAAAAATTTTTGCATGAAAATCTCGATTATTACTAAATTAAGTCCGATGTCACGCAATATTGAAGATCTCATAATATAGTGTCAATGCTAAATTGATTGTCGAGATTTTCAGGCCACTAACTCTTACGCCGACGTAGCATTTTGAGTGCCTCGCGAGGAGTTTTGCGAATTCTGGCCAATCCTATCAATCCAAAACAACCGACTATGAAAAATCCATCAATCGCAATCCGGATTCCCGCGTTTACTTTGAGTGCGGTTATACCAGAGGGTATGGCTAGCCAGTCGCTGAACTGTGTGTTGTCGACATATGGTGCATAGACCCAGTGAAGGATTACAACCAGGCTAGAGGCCACAGATAAAAGAGTGATCGAGCCGATAAGTTGTCTCCAGTTAATCATGACCTTGTCTTTACGCATACCGATGATGAGCAGGAGAGAGTTTAGAGTCAATATAATAGATGCTGTCGAAGCCAAGCCTTCATGACCAATTTTTTTGACGAGAATGGAATTGGCGATGTAATTTGCAAAAATGCTCAGAAGGCTGACGATCATAGGAAAGCGTGTACGTCCTGTGGCGTAATAATAGCTATTCATGACTTTTAGAAGTCCATAGCCTAGAAGTCCGTAACTGTATGCTTCGATAGCTGACGCCGTCTCAATGGTGTCCGTTGGCGTAAAGCGTCCAGCTTCGTAAAGC
>JBIIGV010000160.1:0-5857 GCA_044236265.1 Oligoflexales bacterium | reverse complement strand
GAAAAGTTGTTTTAGAAATTCAACGAATGGTTCCGAAGTCGTGTGCTCGCCTTCGGGCGCATGGTCCATTCCGAAGTCACCGATATGGATTCCGGTTAAGACGATTTCTTTTGTTCCTAACGAGACCAAGCGCTTTGCTTCCTGTAGAGCAAGCTCCATCGGAACACTACGACTAGCTCCTCTTGCATAGGGAATTAAACAATAGGCACAAAACCCGTTACAACCATCCTGGATTTTCAGAAACGCACGCGTCTGCGTGGAATCTGCGTGATCAAAAAGCGTTAGTGAGGATTTAAAGTGGGACTGCTTGTTTTCAGAAACTGAGCCGACACCTTCTGGCAATTTCAGAATCGATCGTCCCTCGCGTTTGGCTCTTAGCTGACGTTGAACAAAAGCGACGAGTTGGTCTTTTGCTTCGTTCGGTACGATCACGTCGACTTCGTCCATATCTGCAAGGCGCGCGGAGTCGGTCTGGGCGTAACAGCCCGTCATGACAACCAAGCTTTCTGCGCTGTCGCGACGGAAACGGCGGGCCAGGTAACGCGCTTCTTTGTCAGCGTTATTGGTAACGCTACAGGTGTTCACTATATTAATGGTGGCAAGCGCCGGATCATCAACCAGTTCATAGCCGATAGCCTTAAACTGGTTTTCGATGGCGTGCGAATCGAACGTGTTTACCTTGCAACCAAGCGTTTTGACGTAAATTTTCTCCGAAGTCTGATGCTCCGGAGACATTGCTACGTCTTCTGATGGTCGATTGTCCACGACGAGTCCTACTTCCTAAAATCCAACGTTGGCGCTTTATAAGGCAATTTTAATAGAATGCCAATAATTAAACTCGGTACAGAGGGGGCGCATGGTGGAGTTTAAACTCGACAAGGCGAGCAGACAGGCATACTGTGGGGCCCATTAAAAATGGCTTTGTCCCTTAAATTTGAGAGGGTTAAATGGGAGTTCTTACGGATCAGCAGAAAGCCAGATTCATGGACCTTTTGTGGTCCGTTCAAAGCCGACTGCTGGCTGCGTTCGAGGAGATAGACGGTAAAGCGAAAGCTGAGCGGAAGTCTTGGGAGCGCGGAGAAGGTACGGGTGGTGGCACGATGGGAGTCATCCGCGGTGCCATCGTTGAAAAAGCCGGATGTAATGTTTCGGCTGTCTCAGGCCCTGAATACCCCGCCATTGAAGGTGAGCACAAAGGAAAGCCCTTTTGGGCAGCTGGCGTCTCAACAATTGCGCATATGTACTCTCCCATGGCCCCCATTGCGCACATGAATGTGCGTTGTCTTGAGGTTGGCGACACCTTTTGGGTTGGTGGTGGTGCTGACTTAACTCCGTTTAAAGCATTTGATGACGATACCAAAGCGTTCCATGCCGCACTTGAAGAGGCGTGCCGCGGCGAGTCTCATGGCACCTACGAGCGTTATAAGCAGTGGTGTGACGAGTATTTTTACATCCCTCATCGCAAATCAATACGCGGTGTTGGCGGAATTTTCTTTGACTACTTGAAAGGTGATTTTGATCAGCTTTTGAACTTCTTAGGCAAGGTGACGTCGGCTTATTGTACCGTTTACCCTGAAATATTGAAAAAAAGGGTCGATGAACCATTTACGGAAGAGCAGAAGGACGCCCAACTTTTTTGGCGTGGACGATATGCAGAGTTTAATCTGGCTTGGGATCGCGGCACCAGGTTTGGATTGATGACGGGTGGGAATACGGAAGCGATTTTTGTGTCATTGCCGCCGGTCGTTAAGTGGTGATGCGAGGCCTAAGACTGAATACGCAATAGGTGTTTGAATGCTAGCTGATTTAGGTTTTTTTCTTCTCTTTGTATGCACGTTGCTCAGTGTCTACAGTACGTTCGCAAGCATTGCGGCTGGACGTAAGAGGCATCGCAGACTATTTCGCTCAGCACGAGTCGCCTCGACTCTATCAGCGGTCTTTTGCTTGCTGGCTTGTTTGATCTTGTGGTTTTTGTTTTTCCAACGCGATTATTCGGTCGCCTATATTTTTAAAAACTCATCAAACGATCTACCGTACCTATACCGGATTACTGCGTTCTGGAGCTCTTTAGAGGGTAGCCACACTTTGTGGACCCTTTTATTAGCCATTTTTAGTGCAATTGCGATGTGGACAGGTTCGAAAGATAATGAGCACATCATGCCTTGGGTCAATGCTGCGCTGCAGGCCGTGCTATCGTGGATGTTTTTCATGACGATCTCTTACTCGGATCCGTTCGTTCGCATGTTCCCGCCAATGCCAAACGGGCAGGGCATGAATGCGCTGCTCCAGAATCCCTATATGGCGATTCATCCGCCAACACTTTTTACAGGGTATACGACACTGGCCATCCCCTACGCTTACGGGGTTGCTGCATTGTGCTATGGTGACGTGACTGATGGTTGGTTGCGGACCACCAGACGCTGGGCTTTGTTAGCATGGGTGGCTCTAACATGTGGCGTGTGGCTTGGTGGTCGTTGGGCCTATGTTGAACTAGGCTGGGCAGGATACTGGGCTTGGGATCCCGTGGAGAACAGCTCGCTGATACCTTGGCTACTTGCAACCGCGCTTCTGCATTCCCTTATTGTTCAAGAAAAGCTCGGGCAATTGAAGCGACTCTCAATCGTTTTGGCCGTGATGGCGTTTTTCATGAGTTTTTTCGGAACTTTTTTAACGCGCTCCGGAATTGTTTCATCTGTCCATAGTTTTGCTGAGTCTCCGATCGGTCCCAATTATCTGGGCTTTCTTGCTGTGCTCTTGATGTTATTTGTTGGACTTTACGCATGGCGTGCCCATGCTGTCTTGCCCGCCGATACTGACAAGGTATGGGGCGTTAGCAAGGAATCTGCACTTGTGATGACGCAATTTTTACTGCTAACCATGGCTGCGATTGTCGTGATCGGGACTCTGTTTCCAATTGTGTCTGAGGCTTTGACTGGACAGAGGACTTCGATCCAAGCTCCGTACTTTAACGCGTTTGCGCCGTGGATTGGTTTGGGGATGATTGTCATGCTTGCGCTTGGCAACATCATGCGTTTTCAGTCAGCCGTCATTCCACAGGCGAAATCAACACTAGGAGGATCGGCACTTTTAGCTGTCCCAGTTTGCGCTGTGCTCATTCACTATGGCGATGTGATGTCAACGCCGTCCAGATTTGCATTGGGCGCACAAATTGTAGGTTTGTATCTCTGCAGCTGGGCATTGATGACCATCACTTGGGACCTCGTAAATCGCTATCGTGATGTGAACTCAAGCCTCAAGTTAATGTGGAATCGCAATCGTGCATTTGTGGGTGCTTGGTTGGCTCATGTCGGTGTGTTGATCGCCATTATTGGCTTTCTTGGTAATTACCGAGGACTTGTTAGTGAAGTGACGCTTCAAAAGGGCCAATCTCACGAGTTCTATGGTTATAGTTTGAAATTTGATGGCATCAGTACCGACCAGAAAGACAATGCGACATTATTTCAAGCACCACTCGTGGTCAGCCGTCAGGGCGAGCAGTTAGGTGTGATTTACCCAGCAAAAAGCAGGTATCCGACGAAGGCCGAGTTGCTGAACGAGGTCGGTTTAATGACGTCCCTCTGGCACGACCTCTATGTGGTGGTGGCTGACTTTGAGCGGAAGACCGGGGCGGCCGTTACGCTTCAGGTTCATATTAATCCGACGGTTCGCTTTGTTTGGCTGTCCGCATTTTTTCTTGCGATTGGTGGTTTTATTGCCATGTCTGACCGACATCGTGGCCAACGCTCAAGGGATGTGATCGCCGGTGAGTGGGAGGTGCGGGCGTGAGGCGGATTGCGATCATGTTGACCGTTTTGTCTCTCACAGTTTTTGCGACGGCATCCTTTTCGCAAGGAATTGCGAAGCCTCGTGATGACCTCAAGGTGGAAGATCACACTTTTCGAGATGTAGCCGGGGACCTGCGGTGTCCAACCTGCACGGGTCTCAGTGTTCTTGATAGCGATGCGTCATTTTCTATCCAAATCAAAAACGAAGTGAAAGAGCAGCTAGCCGCTGGAAAATCTAAAGACGAGATTTTAAATTTTTTTACTGATCGTTATGGACCATGGATTTTGCGTGTGCCACCAAAAGAGGGTGTTCATGTTTTTGCATGGATTATTCCAATTGCTGTTTTGATCCTCGGGCCAATCATTATTTGGCTCACGGTTTGGTCTCGACGCCGGCGTGTTCGTACCGATGAGTTGGTGACGCGCACAGTTGATGATGTGGTTGCTGAGATGCATGAAAAACTTGAACAGCTACGAGGCAAAGATGCGGGGGCCAAACGATGAATCCGCTAGTTCTAGTTTGCAGCCTGGTTTGTTTAATCGTGATAATTGCGGTTTTTCTTCCTTTTGTTTGGGGTCCAGGTGGGTTGCTTCAGGACGCGGCGGCTTCCGATAACATTGAAACTCTGATGAAACGGGAACAGGCTATTTTGCAGCGATGGCTACGTGATGAATCTGCAGCGGCCGCCGGCGAAATTTCCAAAACCGAATGGCAGCAACGTCAAAGTTATCTCACGAGTCGTTACGTGGATTTGGCGCGGCGCATCGCGTGGTTGAAATCATCGGACACTCAGCAGGAGAAAGCATGAAGCGTCTAGCCTCCATAGCTGTGTGGAGTATTTTTTTCATGGGTTTGGCGGGGCATTTGCGTGCTGCAGATGATGTTTTGGTGATGCCAAAGCAGCTTTTGGTTTTAAAGCCGGCCATCGACTCCGTTGCTGGAACCTGGGTGGCTGCCGTTAGGAATTCAGGTCCAGCCGACGTGAACTTCACCCTTCCTGTGCTGATGCCGGCTGAGGCGAGTGATTTTATGCCGATTGAGGGTCTGTCTGCGGAGCAAATTCGCCTTGGAGAGAAGGGCCTGGAGATTGAAAAGCCGTTCAGTCCTGGTGTCACCGTGATTAGTGTGGGATTTGTACTTCCTGCCCGATCGGGTCGGGCTATGATGAAACTGCATAGTCGTGCAGATGTCGGTGAGTTGACGGTCATGACGCCGCGAGGGCTTTTGGATGTGCGTTCACCTGAGCTTGTTGAAACCGCTCCGGACGTACAGGATATGCAGCGCTACAGCGTCTGGACGGTGAACCGGATGCTGTTGGCAGACCAGACTCTTGATATTTCAATTGATGGAGTTCCCGAAGGGCGATCCAAGCTGTGGCTCGTGGGTGGATTGCTGGGTATAGTTCTCGTTTTTGGTAGTTGGATTTTTGCGCGACGAACTGAGCCACAGGTCAAGTCGGCTGCAATTGACGAATTAGCTTGAGAGAGGTGCGTTGATGGATGCGATTGTTCGGCATATTAAAGGTAACTTTACTCAGTGGATTGCACTGTCCATTCTTGTTTTTGCAATGTTTGCTGCATCTCGTGGCGCTGCCCTGCCGGCTCTTTGGGCTTTGGGGCGGTTTATTCTTCCGGTGCTGGTGATCTGGCTGGTGTTCCGTTTGATTAAATCTCGGGTCTCCCGAGCCGTCCAAAAATTCCAGGAGCAAATGATGCAGGGGATGAACGCCCCTGGGGCACGAACGAACGGTGCTGGACGGCAAGTCCTCGATCTTTGCCCGAAGTGTGGGACCTTAATGACAGCAGGCCACCGCTGTAAGTGACCGGAACCAAGGGGCTGAGCTCAAGCTTGGGCGGGCATTGGCTAGTTGCGGTGTCCTGGCTTTTTTGTATCCGTGTCATTTGGGGAAGAACCCAAAAATCAGGGCGTTAACCCCTCTCTTTATCTAATCTTTACGTTAAAATCCTTAGAATCCGTTTGACTTGTCCGGTGACGACATATAGTCTCACGGGGTCTCCAATGAATCATTGGTGTACCCATATAAACCGGAAATTGGGCCGGCGTTTCTACC
>JBIIGV010000189.1:0-4155 GCA_044236265.1 Oligoflexales bacterium | reverse complement strand
TCAATAAATAAAGGCAGTTACAATAAAACCCCAAACTCCCCTATAAGAATCAGAGGTTTAAGCAAGGAGCCTTTGGCTCTTATTTCCTGCCTTAAATTTGTGCGATGGATTTGCTTCAAAATAGGCAGATTTTTTAGGCCGACAACCAGGTTGCCAACCCCCCCTGACTCCGTGATAAAAGCCCATGAGTAAAGGCTTTTATGACTTTTACAGGTGGACTTCTCTAGAGGCATCCACACTTTTTCCACAAACCTTCATGGAACTGATTTGTATGACAACCAACAACAAGGCTCTCGAATCATGGGTTGCAGAAGTCGCCGCCCTCACTAAACCTGACAAAATTCATTGGTGCGACGGCAGCGAGACCGAAAAGAAAACGATTATCGCGCAAATGATCAAATCAGGATCTTTAATACCCCTCAACGAACAAAGTCATCCTGGTTGCTATCTTCACCGGTCAGACCCAAGCGATGTCGCGCGTACGGAGCATCTAACGTTTGTTTGCAGCAAAAACAAAGAAGATGCTGGTCCAAACAACAATTGGCTGGACCCAAAAGAAGGCCACACAAAAATTGACGGCCTTTTTGCCGGCTGCATGCGCGGGCGGACCATGTACGTCATCCCTTACTGCATGGGGCCAATCGACTCACCCTTGTCTCGATGCGGTGTTGAGATTTCGGACAGCCCTTACGTTGTGGTAAACATGCGCATCATGACGCGCATGGGCGCACAGGCTCTAGCGCGTATTGAGCGTGAAGGAACATTCGTGAAAGGCCTGCATTCAACAGGCGATCTTTCACCCGAGCGTCGTTTTATTATGCATTTCCCTGAAGAACTGACGATCAAATCAATCGGCTCAGGTTACGGCGGAAACGCACTCCTCGGAAAAAAGTGTCACGCACTTCGCCTTGGCTCTTGGCAAGCTAGGACTGAAGGCTGGCTTGCTGAGCACATGCTTATTGTTGGCATTGAAAATCCAAAAGGTGAACGTCACTACGTTGCCGCTGCATTTCCATCAGCTTGTGGAAAAACGAATCTTGCAATGCTCATTCCACCTCAAGCCTACCGCGAAAAAGGATGGAAGGTATTCACAGTCGGCGACGACATCGCATGGATCCACCCTGGCAAGGATGGTCGACTCTATGCCATCAACCCTGAGGCAGGATATTTTGGCGTTGCTCCAGGAACTGCTGCCAATACCAACCCAACCGCTCTTAACATGCTCAACCGCGACGCGATCTTTACCAACGTCGCCGTGACAAAAGACATGCAACCATGGTGGGAGGGCTTAACTAAGTCAGCGCCAGAGGGGCTGACTGATTGGCAGGGTCGCGCTTGGGAAGCGGGCAAAGGGCCTGCTGCGCATCCAAACAGTCGCTTCACGGTTTCTGCAAAGCAATGTGGAAGTTACACACCAGCGGCCGAAGAGCCTGCTGGAGTGCCACTGTCGGCCATTGTTTTTGGCGGACGGCGAAAAGAGTTGGCACCGCTAGTTGTCGAATCTGTATCATGGGACCACGGTGTATTCATGGGCGCATCAGTAGCATCAGAAACAACAGCCGCCGCAACGGGTGCCGTTGGCGTTGTGCGTAGAGACCCAATGGCGATGCAGCCATTTTGTGGATACAACTTTGGCGACTACTGGAGCCACTGGCTTTCACTCGGTCAAAAGTACAATAAACTACCTAAGATCTTTCACGTTAACTGGTTCCGTCAGGACAAGGCCGGCAAGTTTATGTGGCCTGGATTTGGCGACAACATGCGGGTTCTGGAGTGGGTTTTGAAGCGCTGTGAAGGCAAAGGCGATGCCGTGAGGACTCCACTCGGTTATTTGCCGACCCCAGATGCCATCAACACAGAAGGAACAGGTCTAACAACCGAAACCATGCGCGAGCTTTTATCTATTGAAGCCCCAGCCTGGAAGGCGGAGATGACTGGAATCAAAGAATACTTTGATAAGTTTGGTGCTAGAATGCCGGCAGCTCTTATGACCGAGCACAAGCGAATCTTGAATGAGTTAAACAGCTAATAAAAAACCCGGACCTAACCGTCCGGGTTTTTCAATTCAAAGATCAAAAATCTTGCCAGGATTGAGTATGCCTTTGGGGTCAAAGACTGCTTTGGTCTTTTTCATCCATAAGACCTCATCGGGCGTTCGTGTAAAATGAAGATCTTTCTTCTTTGTAAGCCCGATACCATGCTCAGCTGAAATGCTGCCTTTGAATTTTGCCAAGAGCTTAAAGACGTCTTCTTCAATGGAGCGAGCTTCCTTGTGAAACTCCTGGCTATCTCGACTTTTGGGCGACACGTAATTGATGTGAAGATTCCCGTCACCAATATGTCCGAAAAGAACCAGCTCCATATCTTTGGGCTTTTTTGTCAAAAGTAGTGCTTCTAGCGATTTTACAAACCCGTCAAGCTTGTCTATGGCCAAGGAAATATCGTTTTTTCGGACCTGACCATGGGCAGCTAAAGACTCTGTAATATTTTCTCTTAGACCCCAAAACTCCTTAAACTGGGTCGAATTGGTCGCAATGGAGGCGTCTGAAATAAGACCAGCCTCAAAAAGAGTTTCTAACAAAGACTCGATTTCCGGCTCTGCTCCAGGCTGCTCAACCTCCAGCAAAACGTAAAATTTGGAAAGTTCCTGGAACGGTGTTCTTGCACCAGGTAAATGTTTTAGAACGATGCGGTGAGCGACCTCGGTGAAAAACTCAAATGCGGTGATCGATACGCCAGCTAAACTTGATTTACGCAAAATCTCGGGGATTTTTACAAATTCATCAGTTGCCATTATAGCTAGCTGTAAATTTCGCGGCTTCGGCATGAGTCTCAAAACAGCTTTCGTAACAATTCCGAGCGTACCTTCACTGCCAATAAATAAATGTTTTAAGTCGTAGCCGGAGTTATTTTTTCGAAGCGCGACATTCATGTCTAAGACATCACCATTAGCTAAGACAACTTCTAGACCTAAGACTTGCTCGCGAGTTCCCCCATAACGAATAAGCTTCACGCCGCCGGCATTTGTGGCAATATTACCCCCGATTTGGCAGCTGCCTTTTGATGCTAAATCCAAGGGAAAAAACAGGCCTTTAGATTTTGCCGCCTCCTGAAGAGCCTCGGTCGTAACTCCTGCCTCAGCGGTCAGCGTGAGCCCGATCGCGTCAACATCAATAATTCTATTCATTCGTGAAAGATTGATAACGACCTCACCGTGCGTCGCAACAGCTCCAGCACAAAGACCAGTTCGCCCTCCTGAAGGCGTTACAGCTAGCTCGTTAGACCAACAATAAGCCAGTAAACGTGAGACCTCCTCAGTTGATGCGGGCTTCACAATGCACATTGGTCGGGGCTCAAAGACTCTCGTCCAGTCAGTGCCCCAAGACTGCAAATCCGAAGGATCCGTCAAGACATGCCTGTCACCAACGACATTCTTGAAAAACTTTATAGCCTCTTCTTGTGAAACCTTTGGAGATAAGTGGTCGAAAGCCATAAGCTTAAAGTTCCTGTTAAGATGAACGAATAAAGATTGCGGATAATCAAAAAAATGAATACCAAAGAAGCCTAGCACATCTTATCCTAAGATGGTGCTTCCTTCTCAGCGATTTTGGAGGTTCTCCGTGGCCGCACTCGTTAGAGATATTTTTACAGATATTATTTCCAACCCAACAAATGACAAATTATGGAATGCCTATATTTGGCAGGGCCCCACCCAGTCAGATGTCGCAGCATGGCAGGCCCAAGGATTCGGCGTTTATCAAGGAAAAGTACGCACGATGCTGAGCCGTGAGGGCCGAGTGCAGATGCTGCACTCGGATCGCTTGACGGCATTTGACAGACTTATTGATCATATCCCCTGTAAGGGAGTCATTCTTTCGACAATTTCAAAATTCTGGCTGGAGGAGGCGGGAAAGCACGTACCTACTCACTTCATTAAAGAATTGGGGCCTCGAGCCCTCCTAGTAGAAAATCTTCGGCCTATAAAAATTGAAGTCGTTGTGCGCGGATTTCTTGCTGGAGCGCTGCTTCGATCCTACATTGCTGGTGAACGCGTTTACTGTGGCATTAAGCTACCTGATGGACTTCGTCCCTATGAGCGCCTTCCTGAGCCAATCATAACCCCAACGACAAAAGCTGCAGCATTTGAACATGACG
>JBIIGV010000004.1:0-56845 GCA_044236265.1 Oligoflexales bacterium | reverse complement strand
AATGCCGGACCATCCTTAATTGTTGAGCATCCGCTGCCTTCATTGCCTGCAGACACGACAACAAAGATTCCTGCTGCGCGCAAAGCCGTCAAGATTCGCTCGAACTCGCCACCTTCGCAGCCCTCACTGCGTGGGCAGCCCCAGCTGTTGTTGATCACGTGAGGAGCCATGTCAGGGCGTGCATCTCTCACAGGGTCGCCATTTTGGGGCCATGGCGCAAGGAACCATTGAAAACATTCAGTGTACATTTCCGGGTTACCCATGCCCGCGTCCATGTTCCGGCATGCGACCCATTTTGCCCCAGGGGCCACGCCGATTTGGTTGCCTTGATTGTCGTCGCCGACCACCGTGCCAATGGTGTGTGTTCCGTGATCATGATCGTCACAAGGAGCGGTCACATTGTAACCACACGATGAACTTCCACCGATGCTGCGATGAACGGCATCATGCCAAGAGTAGGTGTGATCCGCTGTTGTTCCGTTCCAACCGCGGTAGTGAGGTTGCAGTGCTTTATGGTCCCAACGCACGCCAGTGTCTTGACCAGCAATGACGATGTTCTCGCCGCGAATTTTGAACTCGTCCCAAACTCTTGTGGCGCCAAAGCGGGTGACATTTGCTCCAGGGCCTTTTGGTTCATCAAATGACTTGAACGTTGTTGACGGCATGATGTTCTTAATTTCTGGATTTCCAACGATTCTAAGAACGTCCTCGCGTTTAGCCAAGACTTCAAGTTGAGCCTGGGTGATTCCGTCTGCAGCGATCATGTTGCTGACATAATAGGATCGCGCGGGTATTTTTTCGGAAGATAGCCACTTGAGGAGATCTGCTTGAGATGTTGTTGACGTATCTACCAGAGCGCTGAAAACGGCCTTAATGCGCTCTGCGCGCTCTGCCGATTGGTTCACAGCAGCGAAACTCGCTTCGTCTTTCAAGTAGATCAAGACTGTTTGCGAAGTTTCGTTAAGGCTTTTTTGCTTGTACTGATTCAGTAGCCACGGAGAAACTTTTGACTGCCATACTGGTACCCCAGCTGATGCGGTTAATGATGCCGCCAAAATAGTAGCGCTCATCATCAATTTTAAGATCGAAAATTTCATAAACAACTCCTTTCAAATGAGTCTTTTCACTTAAGCTTTGAATATTTGAAGCATGATAAGTCTTGGTCATTAATGTCATCGAGTAGAGATGCCAAGACCTTTGCGTCCGCCGGTGGTAACGGGCAAAGGCTTCGATATTTGGGACATGGACTTTTCCAATCAATGGTACTGAAAATTTTTCGAGGTCCGCCGTCGGGATCCTCCGAGAATGTCACTGTAAAAATCTTCTCAACTTTTAGTTTCAGTGAATCATGATGTTTTTTAACAGATCCCAGCTTTTTGCGGGCTGACTCGAGCTGGCCTTCACTTGTAAGCAGTTGCTCGTGAAAGAGTTTGATTTGCGACGAAATAGTGTCCCGTTCTTCGAGGAGTTTTGCGTCGTAGTCGTTTGATTGTAGCTGTTTATTGACAAGTCGCAGTTTAGCTTCATGGTTCTCAATGATGGCCTTGGACTTTTTTCTGGCATTTTCTGCGAGAATAATCACATCCTCTGCCTGATACTTGTCGCCAACGGCGTCTGCATAGGCTCCACTTGCGATGCGCCTGCATTTCTCCCTATAATTTAGGGTAGGGTCGTCCTGAGCTACGGCTGGCTGGCAACCTAGCGCAAAAAAAATGGGCATGATTCGCAATACATAAGCGCGCACAACGTTTTCTCCTTGGAACAGTGTTAAGAGTCTATTAAATTTTAGGGTTCGTTTCGAGAATAAAATATCTGGTTTTTAGCACATTTAGCCCCGCCGTGGGCAGGAGCTCCCATGCAAAAGAAGGACAATTTCTTTACCGATAACCAGGATCTGGATTTTCACTTTGAGAATAAGATCGAGTGGGACGTCCTGTTTGATATGACTCTACCTGAAGACCGTGAGGCTCTAGGCGTTGCAAGCAAAGACGAGTACAAAAAATCCTTTAAAGATCTGCTCACCCAATTAGGTGAGGTTGTCGGAACGACGATCGCCGCGAACCAGCATAAGGTAGCGACCCAGGATCTGACTCTTAAAAACGGAGAGGTCCATTTCCCCCAGGCTATCAGTGAGAATATCCAGGTTTTGAAGGACATGGGTATCGCTGGAATGGGCATAGCAAGCCGTTTTGGCGGGCTCCCGGGGCCGATCGCCGCAGAGCTCCCTGCCGTGGAAATGCTCTACCGTGCCTGTCCTTCCACCTATATCAATATTACTTGGTACGCCCCAGTGGCCCGGGTCATTGATGAGTTCGGATCCGAAGAACAAAAACTGGCTATCATCCCGCGCATTGCCTCAGGTGAGTGGAGCGGTAACATGGCGCTCACTGAGCCGGATGCCGGCTCGGACTTGGCCGCTATTAGAACTTACGGGGAGAAACAGGCTGACGGATCTTGGCGGCTCTATGGGTCCAAGAGATTTATCTCGAACGGCTGTGGTCAGGTTTCGCTTGTCCTTGCGAAAGGCGAGAAGGGTGCTAAGGGACTTCAAAACCTTAATCTATACGTGTGTCTTCGCAAAAATGACGATGGATCCAACAACTATGAAGTGACCAAGATTGAGGAAAAGGTGGGTCTTCATGGCTCGCCAACCTGTGAGTTGAAATATGACGGCTCCAAGGCAGAACTTATCGGCGAGGAAGGTGCTGGCTTTCAGTATATGCTTCATCTGATGAACGAGGCTCGTGTCGGAGTGGCAATTCAGGGCGTCGGAGTGATGGAGTCTGTATTAAGACTTGCCAAAGAGTATACATCTCAGCGTCAGGCTTGGGGCCGACCGATTGCTCAACATGAATTGCTTGCAGAAAAACTTCTAGACCTGGAAGTTTCCACCCATGCAGCTCGTTCGTTGTGCTATCAGGCTGCGAATGCTCTAGCCATCTATCAAACCGCAAGTCGCAAGCTTCTGGATGACGCGTCCCTGACGCAGGAGGCGAAGGACCGTATCAAGGACATCAAGAAGAAGTATGAGCGTCGGCTTCGGCGCTGGACTCCACTGGTCAAGTACTACGCCGCAGAGCAGGCGTTTTACAATGCGCGGCAGTGTTTACAGATGCACGGCGGCTATGGGTTCACAAAAGAATACCAGCCTGAATGGTGGTTGCGTGAGAGCTTGATTATCCCTGTTTATGAAGGCACCAGTCAGATTCAGGCACTGATGTGTATCAAAGACACGATGAAAGACATCATCCGCCGACCGACTAACTTTATTGAAAGTGCGCTTGGCTCCCAGCTTGCACAAATTTCTCAGCGCGACCCACTCCGCAGAAAACTTGCAAACCTCAAAAAAGAGTTCAACGGGACGATGGTGAACATCATGTTCCAGCTGGTAAAGGCTAACATGAAAGCATCCATGGGTGATGTGAACCCGATGAACATCCGCAAGATGATTCAAGTCATCACCAAGGACCTGGTGAAATTTGAGAACCTTCGACCGGCTCTTCTTCACGCAGAACGAGTCACTGAGATGAAGTCTGCAATTTGTATAGCCGAGAGTCTGATAGCCGATGCAGCGATCGATTCTACGCGCACCTGGATTGCAGAACGCTGGATGAATAAAGCAATACCACGATTTATGATGCTACGTGCAGAGGTAGAGCAGCAGGAGCCGGTGCTTGCACACCGACTATCTGAAGTTCCTCTAATGAACATGGCCGCTCAAATGAACGGTTAGTCTCAAGTTTTCGGATTGAAATACTTCGCGACCGCAGGGATGGGGTTGCCCATCATGATGTCAGCAAGCAGCTTGGCGCTGCCATGTGCCCAACTGAACCCGTGTCCTGTGTAACCTGCACAGGTGTAAACGCGTGGGCTAGTTGTAGGTCCGATAAATGGAAATCCAGTTTTTGAGGCCGCCATGATGCCAGCCCAACTGAACTCCCATTCGATTTTTTCTTTGATGTCATAATGATGTTGAACAAAATCCTGAAGACCCTTTTCAACAGTTGGATTTGGCAGGACGTCGTATGTACCAATCTCGCCGCCTGGGGTGTTGTTGCGCCAGCCGCCGATGATTAAACGATTGTCCTCCGAAATTAATGCGTACTCGTAGCCGTGGTCAAAACTATGAGGATACTTGACCTTAAACTGATGCTTGAGTGGCTTTGAGGTGATGATCTGTCCTTTGAAAGGATCCACCAATTTGCGCTCGGCAAAAAATCGTGACAAGAGCGGCGAATAGGCATTCGCTGCAATGACCACAGCATCGTATTTGTGCGTACCAAACTGACTTTTTACCTCAACGAAATCTCCAACTTCCTCGACACTTGAAACTGCGACGCCCGAGAAATACCGCGCACCGCGATCAAGAGCGTTTTGAATCAGCCCATTTCTGAATTTAACAGGGTGGGCCTGCGCACTTCCTGGTTCATAGCGGGCACCACGGACATTCTTAAACCCCATGGCCTCGACTTCTGCTTGTGGAACGTAACGGCTATCAAAACCATTGCGATGCAGTAATTCGATGGACTCTTTAATCTCTCTGTCTTCGACGTCGTCAATGGCAATCACCATGTAACCATCTTGTCGGTAGTCCGCATCCATATTGAGACGCTTAATCGTGTCCCTTACTTCATGGCAGATATCTATTGAGTAACCCCAAATTTCGCGAGCGACCTGCTCACCATGGAGCGCGGTGAGTGCCATCATGCTTTCCACGGTGCCATAAAGAATGTGACCGCAATTACGATACGTGGCCGCCTTTTCTTGTTCGAAATCTAAAATGGTCACGTCATCAAGACCACTTTCCAAGAGCCAGTACGCTACGCTTGCGCCAGAAAGACCTGATCCAATAACAGCAATGCCGCCATCTTTGGGAGCCTCCACTTTTCCTGTAATCGGTGGAACCACCATCCAAAATGATTTGGTCCAGTCGGCCATGAAATACCTCAAGCGTAAGAGACTAGGGTTATTGAGAGGTCTTAGCTAGTTGCAACTACCTGAATTGTCAAGATTAATTTACCCCTGTTCTAAGACACTAAAGTTTAAGAGTAAAAATGCCGATACTACGCCCACTTAAGAGTGCAGTTTTGCAAGTAGATCTTGATTTAGAGGAATGCGCCTATGAAACTTGTTAGCCATCTTGCGTTAATTGGCCTTATTGCCTCGGCATGTAAGACGAGTGACTTCTCCGGAGAGTCCACTCGAGCTGCAGCACTGCCGCCTCTGCAAACTCTTGATTTAAGCCAAGTGGTGCGCGAGGTTCGCCAAACTCAATTTAAACAAGGATCTTCTGGATCAAATGGTAACGAAAATTATAGCGTCACACAAAAAGGTATCGTTGATATCGTAGTTGTAGTCGACAACAGTGGTTCGATGGCTGAAGAGCAAGCGAACCTCTCCAGCCGCATGGCTCCTCTTCTCTCTGCGATCCGGGATTCTGATTGGCGAGTTTTGGTGACTACAACAGATCCTGAAGACAATCTTGGATTTTTAGGTCGCTGCGTAAATACGCCCATTATGAAGACGGATCTCAATCCTGAAGACCGTTTCCAACGTCTAGTGCGTGCAGCTGGCACGAGTGGTACCGGTACTGAGCGCCCAATCTTAGCAGCAGTGGATGCCCTCAAATGTAAATACGGTGGAACTACATGGATTCGTCCAGACTCGACCGTTGCAGTTCTAATTCTTACAGATGAAGATAACTGTCACATCGACGTAGAGCGCGGTTACGGTTGTGCGGGCTCTCCAGATCTTGATGGCTCCTATCTGACAAACTATTTATCGTCGATTCGCAAAGTAGGGACCGATGCCAAGGTCTACGGTATTTTCTGGCATCCATCACAATCCCAAGGTCAGTGTTCGACAGCGTTAAAACAGGCAAGTAAAATTGCTGATGTTGTCCAAAGAGCTGGTGGCACATGGGGATCGATCTGTGACAACGACTACTCGACAACTCTGACCAGAATTTCTCGGGATGTCGCACAAATTCTCAAAGCAGATTTTGTACTCAAATCGACTCCTGATGCTGGGACTTTCCGTATGACTGTCAACGGTCAGCCATGGAGTGCTTACGTTCTCACGGGTCGCAACGTTCACTTCACAACCAATCCCCCAGTTGGGGCTGCGATCGCTGTGACTTATGTCAGTGGCGCGTCTGGCGTTGTCGCTAGCTCTTTTGATATGCCTGAGGAGCCCGCGGATGGTCAGCTTGCTGCGACAGTTAACGGTCAGGCCGCCAGCGGCGTGACATATGATCCAAATAACAGAAAAGCAGTTTTCTCAACGCGCCCAGCAGATAACAGTACGGTTGTTGTCAGCTACAAGGCAAATACGCCTCTTAAGACGGTTTTTAATATCGCCCCCAACGCCGACACTCGTTACTTGAAAGTCTATGTCAACGGTGCCTTGGTTAGTCCTTCGAACTACAAGTACGATGTAAGTACGGGATCACTGACATTTACGGCCGCTCCGCCCGAGGGTGCCAAGATCAGAGCCGAGTGGCGCGGAAATAAGAAAACATCTTGAAATAAAAATTTAGATTATTTTGATAACTTGGCGAGAACCTTTCTCGCCAAGTCGTCGTTTATACCTTTAATTTGCATAAGCGCTTCAACGCTAGCAGAGGCGATAGCATCAATACTTCCGAATTGCTTTAGCAGGGCTTCACGAGTTTTGGGACCTACACCTTCGATCTCCTCGAGAAGAGATTTTTTTGCCAGGTTTCCGCGTTTTCGACGATGTTTGGTGATGGCAAATCGGTGAGCTTCATCCCTGATTTGTGTCATAAGACGGAAGGCCGGTGAACCTGGAACCAAGGGTATCGGTGTGTCATGGCCAGGTTTGAAGACTCGTTCCAAAGAATGTCTTGGTGCGGATGTTGATACAGCGCCGCTCTTTCCACGCTTATTCTCCAGGCGTGATTTAGCAAGCGAGACCACTTGCAGCTGCAGTCCAGGAAACTCGGCAATGGATGTCATGGCGCTCTCGAGTTGTCCACGTCCTCCGTCTATGACTAACAAATCTGGCAAATCTCCCTCGCGTAATCCGCGCTCAACACGGCGTCGCACGACCTCGCGAATGGATGCAAAGTCATCGGGTGCGCCTTGGACGGACTCTATGTTGTAAATGCGGTAAAGGCTTTTGTCAGGGTGTCCATCCATGAAGCAAACATTCGAGGCCACGATGGCTGTACCCTGAAGGTTGCTGATATCGATACATTCCATGCGTCTAGGAGTTCGCTCTAAACCCAGGGTGGTCTGCAGAGCTTCAAGGGAGGATCGTCGTCGATCCAGATTTCGTACAGCCTCATCATGCGCGTATTGAGCGTTTTTCTCTGCAATTGTGGCAAGATCAGGCCACGGGGCGCGTAGATTCTTCAACGACCTGATTTCAGGTTGATGACTGCCTTCAGGGGTTATGGCTTTAGCGATATCATCCATTTGGTCAACGACTGACGAAATGATGATACGTGCCGGTAGGTATCGTCCGTCGTAGTATTGAAGCATGAACTGAGGCAGCGCCTCTGACGGATCTTCCAAGCCATTCACCGGGAATGTGAATGAATCGCCTCCAATGAGGCGACCCGATCGAATCATCGCCACATGAATAGCGATCATGTCGGCGCTTTCTTTCAGACTGATTACGTCTCCTTCGATGTCGGGATCCAAAATGACCGTTTGCTTTTCCGACAAAATCTCAATTGCCTTGATCTGGTCGCGGTATGATGCCGCTAGCTCATACTGCTCGCGTTCAGATGCAGTGATCATTTTACTTTGTAGTGTTTTTGCGACCTCGTCGTTTTTGCCATGGAGGAGCGCCATCGCGTCGCGTAGCATGGATTTGTAGGTTTCTTTTTCAACCGGTAGAACGCATGGTCCGAGGCACATTTTCATGTGATAATAGTTACAGACGCGCTTGGCGTGTTCAAACTCCCATTGGTTACAGCGAATCAATGGGAACACGCGTTTAATCGCTTCAAGGCTTGTACGTAAGCTTCCAGCCGCGCTGAATGGGCCAAAGTACTCTGATTTATCATCTTGGCGTCGTCGCACGATTTCGAGGCGCGGCCAGTCCACGGAAAAGTCGATTCGAATATAAGGATACTCCTTGTCATCGCGCAGCAGGATGTTGAATGGCGGCTGATGGTGTTTGATAAGCGTGCGTTCAAGAAGGAGCGCATCGACTTCAGTCTTTACCAGCATTACTTCAAAATCTTGTATTTCCCGCACGAGAGACCGAGTCTTCGGGGAGTGATCCTTGCTATCGGTGAAGTAACTGCTAACACGTGATTTTAAATCCTTGGCCTTGCCAACATAAAGAACCTGCCCCTTCGATCCTTTCATGAAGTAGACACCGGGGCTTCTCGGTAACGACGTTAGTTTTGTGCGCACCGTAGAATTCAATTGGTTTCTCCAATGGTGCTCGTATCATTTGCACTGTAATGCTTGATTAACAGATCTTTGAGACATCGAATCTCATCGCGAAGCTCTGCGGCTTTTTCAAACTCAAGCTCGGCAGCGAATTTTTGCATTTGTTTGCTTTTTTCGCGGATAGTTTTTTCTACTGTCGCGATGTCGTGTTTTGCCAACAAAGCGAGCGCCTTTTTCACGTCCGGTGATTCAAGTTCATCACTTTCTGTGGCAAGACCGTATACTTTGCGTAGATCTTCAGGGATGGTTTTAATGACGGTTTTTGGCGTGATGCCGTGTTCTTTGTTGTGCGCCATTTGCAAAGTTCGTCTACGCGCGGTTTCGTCCATACACTCGCGCATGGAGTCAGTCACGCGGTCGGCGTAAAAAATCACTTTGCTGTCAGCATTTCTAGCTGCGCGACCCACGATCTGAATGAGCGAGCGCGCGCTACGAAGAAAACCTTCCTTGTCCGCATCCATCACAGCAACCAGTGTCACTTCTGGTAAGTCCAACCCCTCTCGTAATAGATTGATGCCAATAAGTATGTCAAAGACGCCTTTGCGCAGGTCTCTAAGAAGGTCAACCCTCTCAAGGCTATCGATGTCAGAATGAAGCCAGCGTACTTTGAGTCCCATGTCTTGATAATATTTTGTGAGGTCTTCCGCCATCCGCTTAGTTAGCGTCGTGACAAGAACCCGTCCGCCACGTTCAATCGCCTGACGCATCTCGCCGTAAAGCTGGTCGACCTGACCAGCAATTGGTTTGATGAAAATCTCTGGATCGATTAGCCCGGTGGGCCGGATAATCTGCTGAGTGAAAACATTATTTGTTGATTGTAGCTCGTAGGTCCCCGGCGTCGCAGAGACGTAAATCATCTGCCCGGTGCGCGTCATGAATTCGTCGAAGTTGAGTGGTCTGTTATCGAGCGCGCTTGGAAGTCTAAAACCAAAATCAACCAACACCTGCTTTCTGCTACGATCCCCTCGGTACATGCCGCCAATTTGCGGCACTGTGATGTGGCTTTCGTCAATGAAAGTCACAAAATCTTTTGGAAAGTAGTCGAGTAAAGTTGGCGGCGGTTGGCCGGGTCCCACGCCCGTCAGATAACGAGAGTAGTTTTCAATCCCAGGGCAAAAGCCCAAATGTTCGAGCATTTCAATGTCGTGCATAGTGCGCTGCTCAAGTCGCATATATTCAACCATTTTGCCCATGGCTCTCAATTCGCGCAGTCTGACGCCCAGATCCTCCAAGATCTCTTTAACGATCTGCTTCATGTCGGTGCGGTCAGTGACGTAGTGACTATTGGGGTAGAGTGTCAGCTCTTGAACCGCTCGTACAGTTGTTCCGCTGATAGCATCGACTAGAGAAATACGCTCGATTTCGTCGCCGAAGAACTCCACGCGCAACATCTCATCGCGTTGATGGGCTGGGAATATATCGATAATGTCCCCGCGAACCCTGAAGTGCCCCCGCGTTAAGTTCACATCGTTGCGACCGTATTGAATATCAACCAGTTTACGCATGAATGAATCGCGTGAAATATTGTCGCCAGACTGCACTGGTAAGACGAGCTTGGCATAGCTCTGCGGAGAACCGAGACCGTAAATGCAACTCACACTGGCGATGACGATCGTGTCGCGCCTCTCAAAAAGAGACATGGTGGCTTTGTGCCGCATCCGGTCAATGTCATCATTGATCGCGCTGTCCTTGGCGATATAGGTGTCCGTACTGGGAACATAGGCTTCGGGTTGAAAATAATCGTAGTAACTAATGAAGTACTCGACGGCATTTTCTGGAAAAAATTCTTTGAACTCGGAGAATAATTGCGCGGCCAAAGTCTTGTTGGGTGCCATGATGAGAGCGGGACGACCCAGTTTTGCGATGACGTTAGCCATGGTGAATGTTTTTCCAGACCCCGTCACACCGAGAAGTACTGAATGGCGCTCGTTTGCCTGCGCTCTGCTCACTAATTCAGCAATAGCTTGTGGCTGATCTCCCTGTGGAGTGAGTCCAGATGCGAGTTTGAAGGCGTTTTGAGACATTCGAGTCCTACTCATATTCTGCAATCAATGATTCTTTAACGTGTCTAAAAACTAGTCACAAGCCCGTTCGCTTGCCAACAAAACAGGCTAACTTCACACGACTTTTTGTATTGTGAAGGCCTCCTAAACACTTTATCATGTTAGCTCCAAGTTTTCGTTGTGTGATTGTGTTTGTGAACTTTTTTGTAAGTTCATCATCCCTTTAGTGGGTTGGCAATTGTCTGAATATCTCCCCGACGATTCAGGAGGCGAGGAAACGTGTTGAAATCCATTTCAAAGATTTATTGTCTTAAAGCGTTCATGTTTGCGGCCATTTTGGCATTTGCAGGTCATGCAGACGTGACCTATGCATGGTGGTTTTGGACCCCAGGAGATACGGTTGATAACGTTGGTTACAAACCAGAACAACCGATTCCTTTTAGTCACAAACTCCATGCCGGCGACCGCAAAATCCCTTGCGAATACTGCCACTCTAGCGCTCGTCGCTCCTTCTCCTCCGGTATACCATCAACAAACACCTGCATGGGTTGTCACAAAGTTGTTCGTACCGATAAGGAACCGATCAAAAAGATCACAGAAGCTTACAACAAGAACCAACCCATTGAGTGGGTCAAGGTTCACGACCTTCCTGATTTCGTAAGATTCCCTCACAAGCGTCACGTTCAGAGCAAAGATCAAGGCGGTGCGGGACTTGCTTGTCAGGAGTGCCACGGCAAGGTTGAAGAAATGGAAGTTCTTGAGCAGGGCGCACCACTTCAAATGGGGTGGTGTATTGGCTGTCACAAAGAGCGTAATGCACCTTTGGACTGCATCGCTTGTCACTACTGATTAAATGATTTTTGACATCGAATAAAACGAGGGTCGAGACAAAATGAACAAAGATCAAATGGACACAGATTCCCACAGCAACACGCCGAAACGCCAAACGGCTATTGCTTCGATTCCTGGCTACACGATGACTGAACGCGGGCCTGAGGTTTATGCCCCCGCTGATGGTCCTCTCGAAGCGCCAGCCAAAGTGATCGAAAAGGGCCCACTCTACATGGGAGTGGAAGAGGTGATGCCTGAAGTGGACTCAACTGATGCTCCGATGAGTTCAGGGGATGAGGCTCTGGCAAAGACAGGCGTTGATCGTCGCGACTTTCTGAAGCTCTTCTCCGCTGCGGCTGTTGCCAGTTCTGCTGCTTGTATCCGCCGTCCGCTTGAAAAAGCTGTTCCATACGTCAATCAGCCTGTCGATTACACGGTCGGTCTTCCGACCTACTTCGCTACGACATGTGGTGAGTGCGCGTCCGGTTGCGGTATCACCGTTAAAACATCGTCTGGACTTCCCGTTAAGATCGAGGGCAATCCTGAGCATCCGCTCAGCCAAGGCTCGACATGTGCAACAGGTCAGGCAAGCTTGCAGGGCCTATTCCATCCAGAGCGTCGCACAGCCCCGGGCTTTGTCGAAGGTGGAAGGCTTTCGACCTACGCGTGGAATGACATGTATGAAACTCTTGCCAAGCGCCTTGAGGGCAAGAAAGTAGCGGTATTCACGGGTGGGTCTACTGGTTCGCGTAATTCATTCTACGAAGACGTACTGAAGAAAATGGGTGGATCGGAAAATGATCTTTACACCTATGAGTCCAACTCGCTCTACGAAGCAATCTCAGAAGCCCACCAAATGGTATTCGGCTACGAGTGTATGCCTCGCCCTGATATGCGCCTTGCCAAGGTTATTGTTGGCCTAGGAACTGACTTCTTGGATGTTGGTGTCTCGCCAGTATTCTACGCGAAAAACTTTGGTGGCTTTCACACCTACCGTGCAGGAGCGGACTTCGGAAAATTCATTCAGTTTGAGAGCATGATGACTCAGACTGGAGCGAAAGCCGATGAGCGTCACGTTGTTCCGCCATCGAGCGAAATTGTCGTTGCTCTACTTTTGATGAAATCTCTCATTGAGAAGAATGTTTCAGGCGCAAGCAAAGAACAGGCTAACCGTATTCTCGCTGATAACGCATCATTAGTCAGTGGTGGATACGAATTGGTGGGCGTGTCTAAGGACGTGTTTGACCATGTCGCTGAAGAGCTGCTTAAAGCGCCGTCGATTGTTTTCGCAGGTAACACCGCATTTGATCAAAACGCTACAATGCTTCAAGTTGCTGCAGCCCTGATCAACGATATGATCGGAGCCTACGGCAAAACGTTGTTCATTGATCGTGGTTGGATGCGTTCTCCAGTGCGTACCGGTGACTTGGCCCGCTTTATGGAAAATGCTGGCAAGTACGATGCGGTATTCTTCATTGACACCAATCCCGTGTTTACTGTCCCTGCCTCGTTTGGTTTTGCAGACGTGGTGAAGAAAATTCCGATGCTCATTAGCATGCAGTCATCTCCGGTCGAAATGGATGACTATGCTCATGTGATTTTGCCAATTAATCACACTCTCGAAAGTTGGGGCGACGAGCATCCAGTTGCTGGTTTCTGGTCTGTGCGTCAGCCGGTTGTACGTCCTGTAAAAGACACGCGACAAGCCGAAGACATCTTCTTGTGGTTGTTAGCGGCTCAGAAGAAAAGTTTAGGCTATCAAGACTATCGTGCTTATCTGAATGATAAGTGGAAAGTTCTCATGAACTTGGTCGATGCCAAGGGTGTCGACTATGAAACCTTTGTTAAAGCGATCTTGCGCAAAGGCTTTGGCGGCAAACTTGAAACTCGTCCAGCGCCCTCAGTAAAACCTGTAGCTTCAGGTTTCAAAGTTGCCGAGGTGGCAACAGCAAAAGGTCCGCGACTGCTTGCTCCTCTGGACCCTCGTTTGGGAGATGGTCGGGGTGCTGACAAGCCGATTCTTCAAGAGATTGGCGACTCTATGACGACAATCGCTTGGGATAGCTGGGTCGCGATGAATCCAAACACAGCGGCTAAAATGGGCTTTAAGCGAAATGATCTACTTTTAATCGAGACCGACGCGGGCTCATTGAAAGTGGCTCTCTATCCGTTGCCGGGAATTCATGCCGATGCGGTTATTGTCAACCGCGGAAATGGTCACAAAAAGTCTTCCGGTGTGATCCAAGGTGATGTGGGTGTTGATCCTTTGACACTTGCATCTAAGCTGAGTGATGGCGCCATTAAAGCTCCCGTGACCTCAGGACAGCCGGTTAAGATCACTAAAACCGGAGAGATCTATCGTTTGGCTGCCATGCAGAAGAGCCATGATATTGGTAATCGCACAGGCATCATCAAAAAGTATTCCATCGATGAAGTTCAAACCTACAAGCGTAAACTCAGTCTTGATGATGTTCCTGATCTCTATCCAGCGCTCGTTGAGGATCAGAACGCTCAGTACCGCTGGGGTATGTCGATCGACCTGACAAAGTGCTCTGGTTGCGGTGCCTGTATGGCGGCGTGTGCTATCGAGAACAACGTTCCGCAAGTAGGTCGTGAGCAGATTCTGTTGGGTCGTGAAATGCACTGGATTCGACTTGATCGATACTTTGCCGGTGATGTCGACAACCCGCAGGTGACTTATCAGCCAATGATGTGTCAGCAGTGTACTCATGCTCCTTGCGAGGCAGTTTGCCCGGTTATTGCGACCAGCCACGACCCAGAGGGCATTAACTCGATGACGTACAACCGTTGCATCGGAACCCGTTACTGCGCTAACGCCTGTCCGTACAAAGTTCGTCGTTTCAACTGGTGGACACACAAATGGGGCGTAATGGGTGATCGTCCTCAGGACCGTATGCCCCGTGCGCTGAACCCGGAAGTCACCGTTCGTACGCGTGGGGTTATGGAAAAATGTAACTTCTGTGTGCAGCGTCTTCGTCAGGCGAAGTACTCAGCCAAAGAGCAAAACAGAAGTGTTCGTGACTTGGAGGTCATGACGGCGTGTGCTCAGGTTTGTCCAAGTGATGCTATCACCTTTGGTAACCTGAAAGACCAAGGCAGTCGCGTCAGTCTTGAGCGTAACGAAGCACGTTCGTACCTGGCTCTTGGTGGTGATCCCAATAAGAGAGAATTTGGTATCAAGACGCTACCAAACGTCAGTTACATGGCTGTCGTCGCTCATCGTGAACCGCTTGGAACCGGTGAAGAGGGTCATGGGTCAGGGCATGGTAAGGATCATGCGTCAGCTGGAAAGCATGGCGAGGCACCAACCTCAAGTCATGACGCACCAGCCGCCCATGATAGTGCTCCCGCGGCGTCGCAACCTGCGCCTCAAGGGGCGCCGGCTCAAGAGGCCAGTCCGCAGTGATCTGAATTTGGAAACCTGAGTGCTTCTTAACAGTAGTTTTCCTGGAGAATAGGTTCATGAGTGAAATCAAGTGGGAAAAAACAATATCGGACGTGAATAACGAGATTCTCGTCAACTTGGAACGGCCACATAAGATGTATTATGTAGCGCTAGCGGTTTCGGTCGCCTGCGTTTTGATGTTCCTGACCATGGTTGGCTACCATACAGTCGTAGGTCTTGGTGTTTGGACGGGTTTTGCTCCTCCGACATATTGGCTGGTAGATATCACCAACTTCGTATTTTGGGTTGGTATTGGTCACGCCGGGACCCTGATTTCTGCGATCTTATTCTTGTTCCGCGCGCAGTGGCGTAATACGGTTAACAGATCTGCCGAGGCGATGACAATTTTCGCTGTTATTTGTGCGGCGGTATTCCCCTTGATTCACATGGGGCGCATGTACTTGGGTGCCTACTGGGCCCTTCCGCTTCCGAACACAAACAACCTTTGGGTGAACTTCCGGTCCCCGCTTTTCTGGGACGTTTGTGCGATTTCAACTTATTTCACCACATCCTTATTGTTCTGGTACATCGGACTTGTTCCTGACCTGGCATCCATTCGTGACCGAGTTTCTGGCTTCAAGAAAGTTGTTTACGGATTGCTGTCATTTGGTTGGCGTGGAACAGCCCGTCAATGGCATCACTATGAGACGGGTTACGGCTTCCTTGCTGCTTTGGCAACGCCACTCGTACTTTCCGTACACTCCATCGTATCCTGGGACTTTGCGATGTCGATTCAGCCAGGCTGGCATACCACGATCTTTCCCCCTTACTTCGTTGCGGGAGCGATCTTGTCTGGTTGTGCGATGGTTTATACGCTTCTCGTTCCCATTCGTTGGATGTTCGGACTTGAGAAATTCATTCGTGCAGATCACTTGGAGGCGTGTATCAAGCTAACGCTTCTGACGTCCACGATCGTATTCTACGCATACGGCATCGAGTTCTTCGTCGCATGGTATTCCGGTAACCCATATGAGTGGGCTATTTTCCAAAAACGTGCTGCTGGTCCTTACGCGTTCTACTTCTGGACGATGGTTGCTTGTAACTGTATTTTCCCGCTGATCTGGTGGTCTAAGAAAATGCGTTACAACATGGTTGTCTCTTATGTCGTTTGCGTACTCATTAACGTTGGCATGTGGTTCGAGCGCTACAACATTATCATTTCCTCTTTGATTGAAGACTTCCTGCCAGGTTCATGGGGACATGCTGAACCAGGTTTGTGGGAAATTGGACTAACGATCGGAAGCTTTGGTCTATTCAATATGTTCTTCCTTCTCTTCTGTAAGTTTTTCCCGATCGTTTCGTTGTCGGAGATCAAACTCATTATGCCTAAACCACTTAGCGGTCACGGCAAGGGAGGACACTGAGTTATGAGTCAGCAAAACGGTATTCTTGCGATTTTTAAACATTTGGACACCGTGTGTCACGCCGTCGAAAAGGTCAAAGGACGCACGGATTTTAAAGATCACGAGGTCTATAGTCCCACCTCGTACCACGAAATTGAGCATGCTTGCGCGTTTTCTCCTAGTCCTGTGCGCTGGTTTACATTTGTCGGCGCGATGACAGGAACCGTGACCGGATTCGCTTTGGCATTGTTGTGTGATTGGGATTGGCCAGTAGTTGTTGGCGGCAAAATGCCTGGTATTTTCTCGCTTCCGGCTTATGTGGTACTTGGCTTTGAATTCACAATTTTGTTTGGTGCGATCGCTACTGTTGCGGGTGTCCTCGTTATGTGCCGCATGCCGAATCCAAAAGTGAAAATCCTTGATAGCCGACTCACAGATGACATGTTTGGAATTTGGGTTCCTGGCGCTGTTGTGGATGGTCCACAGGCTAAGCTTCTTAAAGAAGCTGGCGCAGTTGAAATCAAGGCCACTCGCTAATTGAGCTGATGAATTTAGGAGATCACACCTAATGAAAATTTCGAAATCAATGATTGGTGCACTGACAGCAACGACTCTGGTCTTGTCAGTCGTTTCGTGCATGAAGTCGGGGAACCCGGTGGAACATACCGGCCTTCCTGGAGCTATTGCGAAGCTTCTCGGGGGTGACAAAAGCATCCCAAAAATCCAGTATGTTCCTGATATGGCCGATGCGCCGACGATGAAGCCCCAAGAAAATTACCTTGAACCACCCGAGGGCTCTGTAGCGACAAACAGCATTCTTTACCCGAAGACGGTTGAAGAAGCAGAGGCTAATCTGAAAAACCCACTTCAGAGTGATCCTGACGTGATGGCTCTTGGTGAGAAGATGTACAACACCTACTGTATCCCGTGTCATGGTGCCGCAGCTAAAGGTGATGGATCAATTACGGATCTGTACCCGAGGCCACCCGATATCACAGCAGACATTTATAAGAAGCGCGCCGATGGTTTCTTCTACTACCGCATAACCTTTGGTGCGAATATCATGCCCGGTTATGGACATGCGATCGCATCTCACGAACGTTGGGCCATCGTGCATTATCTGAGGAAATTGCAGGGGGAATCTAAATGAGCCACGGTCACCACGAATTATATGATCAGCGTCAAAGCTTTTACCTGCCTTCAAACTCCATGACGCGGGGTGCGGTTTCCTTATTTTTGATAATTGGAGTTGCTGTATTTGCACTTGGATTATCGACTGGAGAGCAAACGCGCACTTGGGGGGCACTGCTCTTCAACACGTTTTTCTTTTTTGCGTTGGCTCTCGGTGGATCAGCGTTTGCAGCGATGCAGGATGTGATCGGAGCGAAATGGGGACGCCCCATCATGAGAATTCATGAGTCGTTTACTAGTTTTGTCCCGATTGCTGGAGCGCTTTTCATCGCCATTATTCTATGCGTGAAGTTTAATGTTGGCGGTGCTCAGGGATTGTATTCATGGATTCAGGAACCCGACTCTATTCATCACTTCTGGGGCAAACGCACCTGGCTGGTCGAGAATTTTTGGGTTATTCGTGACATTGCAGCAGTCGCTGTAATTGTTGGTTTGGTTTACTGGCAAATCGGGATGAAGACTGCGCGCGATCGAGTGTTTGTTGCCGGAAACAAAGACGAAGCGCACAAAATGGGTGAGAAGGTGCGTGATACGCTTCGTTATTGGAGCGCTCCTATTCTCGTGGTTTATTCATTAATGTTTTCATTGCTGGCCTTCGATTTGCTTATGGCTTTGGCACCAACCTGGTTCTCAACTTTGTGGGGCGGCTGGTTATTTGCAGTGATGATGCAGACTCTGATGGCGTCTCTGATGATCACTATGTGGTCACTAAAAAGCACCGCGATTGGTCAGTATATTCAGCGTCAGCAGTTTCATGATGTTGGTAAGTTGATGCATGGTTTTACGATATTCTTTGCGTACCTGACCTACGCGCATGTGCTGACATACTGGTATGGCAACATGCCAGAGGAGACAGAGTACTTTATTCATCGTTTGCATGCTCCGTGGAGCTACATTGTGGTGATTGCACCTCTGGTTAGCTTTATAATTCCGCTTTACGGCCTGATTCCAAAGGCAAGTAAGTGGACGAAGATGATTGCAGTTCCGATTGCTACTGGGATTTTGGTTGCTCAATGGTTCACTTACATGCTCGTGGTGATGCCTGAGGTTGTCGGCGAGAAGGGAATGGGACTTCCTTACATAGAGCTCGGCGTCTTCTTTGGGGTCTTCGGCCTCTTCTTAGCAAGTGTTTTTGCTTTTGGTCGTCGCAATCCGATGGTCGCTGTTGCTGATCCTCTTTTGCACGCCTCGCTTGCAGAAGCTCATCACTGATGTTTTGATTGGTATCAGATGAAAAGAAAAAGGGCGGGATGTAATCCCGCCTTTTTCTTTTAGCCGATAAGGGGTCCGTGCACCCAAAGCCAGATGCAAAATAGAATGATGGTTTTGATCATCCACTCCACGCGACAACTCCTTAAGGAGTGACCAGGTAACAATCCTGATCCTTAGGGGGTTTTCGGTTTTTTTGGGAAAGCCTAAAGGATTTATTTTAATAAACAGCAAGAAATGGTTAAAAAATCAGTATTTTCATAAGGTTAGCGTAATAAGGGAGAGCCACCATAGTCGCATTCGAAGCCCCCTTGTGTGACAATTAAGTAGGTCTACTTGAATAGGGGGACAACAATGCGCGGAGCGATGGAATCGGCCACTAGGATGGCGCTTGAGGAAATGATTACTAGCCATGCCAGTCAGTCCAAATTTGGGTTTGTCTTAAGTCCGGAATCTATGCGAGGACTGGTGGATACTCTTTATGAGTTTTTTGAGACGAGTCGAACACTTAAAGCTGCAGGTGATCGGATGATTCAGCACGGAATTCAGTCGCCTGCGCCTGCGAGACCTGTTTCCAGCCGTCTGCCGCGCTGATCGAAGGCCGGTGGATTCATGAATACTGAGAAAATACCAATCGAAGTTTTTGTCATGCAGGTGATGGCGACGAAATCGGCTCGCCGTATATTCGATGACTGGCCCATTAAGCCAGAGCAACTGGTTGAGATTACTATCAAGCATCTGAAGGGTTTACATATCTTCCAGGTCACCCCTGGCGAACATGAAAAGATCGTTCGCGATGAGATTCTGTTTTACCTGCAGAATTCGTCAGTCATACTTGAAATGATCAACAAGGCTCGTCAGGCTGCATTTTTGGCAGCTCAACGTGGACGATCCGACGATGGCCCTTGATTCTTCTATAACCAATTCTCTTTTTTGGTTAAACTTATGGTTATGACCTGTAAATGGACTATCCAGGGGAGCATGCCATAAGACCTCGAGTTAAAACGTACCGACAAACAGCCCCAAAATTAGAGCAAGACGTCAAGCTCACCGCAGTAAAGTCGGCCGTTATCGTGGGTGTATTGCTTCCCCACGAAGATTCGAAAATTCTCTCAGATGACCTAGCTGAACTTGAAGCTTTGCTTACGACACTAGGGATTGTAACGGTCGGACACATCATTCAGAAGCGCCCCAAGTTGACTCCAAGCTGTTTGATTGGCACCGGAAAAGTTGAAGCCATCCGGGAGTTAGCCCGAGATCGTGGTGCGACCTATGTCATTGTTGATAGGCCGTTGTCACCGCCACAGGTTCGTAATCTTGAAGAGATGACAAAGTGCAAGGTCATGGACCGCAGTGGCGTCATTCTCGAAATATTCTCACAAAATGCAAAGACCAACGCTGCAAAGACTCAAGTTGAAATTGCTCGTCTTGAGATGATGTTGCCGCGAATGGTCGGGCAGTGGACACACTTGCACCGTCAGGGCGGGGGCGGAGCTGTGGGTCGCAGTGACGGGGAAAAGCAAATTGAAGTCGATCGCCGTCGTGCCCGCGAGCGGATTGCAAAGCTGAAAGAGCAGCTAGTTCAGATTGCTAAAGAGCGCGAGACTCAGCGTAAGGCTCGCCGAAACGAGCTGAAGGTTGCACTGGTTGGTTATACCAATAGCGGTAAGACGACGATCATGAACTCTATGACGAATGGAGACTTTGTTGCCAAAGATGCCCTCTTTGCAACTTTAGACTCAAATATTCGCACGCTGGATCCCAATACACGTCCAAAGCTTCTCCTGAGCGACACAGTCGGATTTATTCGCAATCTTCCACATACTTTGATTGAATCGTTTAAATCCACTCTTGATGAAGTTTTGGAGGCTGATCTCCTGCTTGTGGCCGTCGATATTTCTCACGAAAACTACCGCGCTCAGCTTGAGACAACCAAGACTGTGTTGGCCGAAATTGGTGCGGCTCATATACCTGTGATTCATGTGTTCAACAAAATGGACCGCGTCGACGATCCCTTTCTGGGCCGAATTCTCAAGCAGGCGTATCCAGGAAGTATTGCCGTATCGGCTTACAAGCAGGACGATATGATTCGTCTACGCGAACATGTGTATCAATTTTTTGCTGCCAATTTTATTCGTTGTAAATTGGCTATACCCGCATCTGATCGTGATGGCGTTTCTCTAGTTTACAGAACTTGCATGATTTTGGATGTCAGCTACGAGCGCCAGGACCTGGCAGTATTCGAGGTTCGCATGACAAAATCAGTTTATCAAAAGCTGGCACAATACCGTCTGGACGGTGACGAAACGGCTGCGGCATTTGGACAGTAATTTAATCAAGACCCAATTCTAAAACGTTAATCGTGATTTCATCCCGCTCCAAATGGAGCTGAGGTTGTCAATTTCCCAGTGGCTTATGTCAAAGCGAGGATTCTCGTCTGCCTGCGGGATAATAGATGAATGCAAAAACATCGTTTTCTGTTGCCATGGGTTGACCCATAGATTTGTGCTGTCTTTAATGTGCTGACGCTCAAGAGCGGTGATGTCTTTTGGAGCAGCCACGCAGTCCGTTGGATTGTCAAAAAAGCACAGTTTCTTACTGATCGGATCGATCGTGTATAGAGATTTGATCAGGTCAGATGGTCCGTGCCAGTCTGCCATGAGCTTCATGGATAACCAGCCGCCATAAGAGTGTCCGATAATGTAAATGTCCGAGTAGTCGGGCATTGTTCGTCGAAGCTGTCCTAGGTATTCCTCATCGGTTGGATTTTCCAAACCCCAGCTGTTGAGCGACGAGCTGGTGATGAGCTGTCGTTCGGATGTGAAACAGCTGGCCATAATGTCAGTTTTTTCTCCGGTTTTTTCTTCAATGAATTTTTGAAGGTCAAAAACGTGAGCCATCATTCTGCCGCCGAGTGGTCCCACTTTGCCGTCGTGGGCCTGAGATGCCTTGCAAGACGCAAAGCCGCTCATGCTGATGACCAAAGGTCTGGTAGTTTTATCAACTTTGTTCATCAGCGATGATTGCTCGTGCCGCGAACCACATGCTGCAATGATAATAAAAAGAGGCCAAACAAGGTTTTTGCAAGTACTGTTCATTATTTCACCGGCAATTAGGATGCTATTTAGCCTGCGTCATGAAAGGAACTTGAGTGTCCTTAACGCGGTTACAAACTTCATTGATTGCGTGGGACATGATTTCAACTTCCCAGGTGTCACCCTTCAGATTCGACAGAAGAGATTCAAGCCAGGTGACTGTCTCTGAAAAAAACTTTTTGCCGTCATCAGACATTGAATGGTGAAATTCGTTAACGAGATGTTTGACCCAACTGGCGCTGGGTTTACCGATCAGGTTCACGAGCCTATTAAGTCGCTGAGTGGCCTCTTGTTCTTGCCAGCCACCAGAGATGCGGAAAGGGAACCAGTCTACGTCTTTCTTGTGCAGCCAGATGCGAGCATGGCCACCAATATCTACAACTTTATAATCAGCGGGGTCAGCGCCTAGAAATCCATCTGGACGTTTCCATACGACAAACATTTATTGCGCCTCTTTAGTCAACTACCGGTTTTTGCTTTCATAGTTTTACCGTAGATGGCCTGTCAGCGGCAACACGATTAAATGTTATCCCAGCTGTACTTTTCCTGGTCAAATGCATGATCAGCTAGTGATTTAATCAGTTCATCGCTGTTATTGTCGATTTGGTCTAGATTCTGCTGAATCCGACGTTTGGCGTCTTTCGAGAAAATCTCAAGAATTTCAATTTCTTGGGTGCATTTTGCAACCCCATTTTCCTCTATCGACATCGACACGCGACTCATGACACAGGCCATCACGTAGAGGTCAATCATGATGTCGGCCAGACGCCTGGTGGCGAACTGCTTGTTCATGATGTTCTTGCCGTGTTTGCGCAGGATTGTATCTGTTGCAGATGCGAGTTTTCTTGTTAGTTCCTCAAAGAGCCGCGCCTGCTCCGCGATGGCCGGGTGGCACTTAGTCATCTCCACGGTTCCGATACCGGTAACCTGAGTCACGCGTCGCTTTGCATAATCGCTCATAATGCCGAATCCCTTAATCGGGTCATGCAGTGCATTACCTAGGGCAGAGGCGAGCTCTTTTAAACTTGCACCAACGTCATTCATGGCTGTGAGTGCGACAAACAGACGAAGAATTTCGTTTGTACCCTCAAAGATCCGGTTAATGCGCGCATTGCGCATCATGCGCTCGTAAGGGAACTCACGCATGTAGCCGTTACCACCAGCGATCTGAAGGGCCTCATCAACGCTATCCCAAAGTGCCTCAGATGCAAATATTTTGGAGATAGCTGCCTCAACGGCGTAGTCCTTGTGTCCACGGTCCACAAGCCCAGCAACCATGTTTACGCAAGACTCAGTTGCATAGGCGTTAACGACCATTTTGCCAATTTTCTGCTTGATCAATCCAAAGTTGGCGATTGGTTGCTCGAATTGCTTTCGTTGCTTTGCCTGTTTGGTGGATTGCTCGATTAAAAACTTCATGGCCCCGACGCAGCCGCCGCCCAAGCCTGTTCGGCCACTATTGAGAATGTTCATGGCAACCTTGAAGCCGTTGCCAACCTCGCCAAGTACATTTTCATTGGGAACTTTTACGTTAACAAAACTGATGGTCGTCGTACTGCTGGCGCGTATTCCCATTTTGTCTTCATGGGGCCCACTGCTGACTCCTGCCATATCTTTTGTGACGATAAAGGCTGTGATTTTTGCCTTGCCGCCTGTTTCGTTACTTTCAGTGCGTGCAAAGACGGTGAAAAAGTCTGCGATACCGCCGTTGGTGATCCAGATTTTCTCACCGTTCAAAATCCAATTGTCCCCATCTTTGACTGCTTTTGTTTTCAAGCTGGCTGCGTCTGATCCAGCATTTGCTTCAGTCAAACAGAATGCCGCGATCATTTCACCAGTTGCTAATTTTGGGAGATATTTTTTCTTTTGAGCATCATTGCCATACAACACCAAGCCTCTCATGCCAATTGAGCTGTGGGCACCGGCAGTGAGAACAACGCTGCCGTCGTACTTTGTCAGTTCTTGAAGAACACGCGAGTAACCGGTGGCACTTAAGCCTAAGCCACCGAATTCCTCCGGAATGATCAGGCTGAAGAGGCCAAACTCTTTCATTTCTTCAACGAAGCTCTTTGGAAGTTCTCCCTCGTGATCCCATTTACGAAATTCCTTGTCTCGGGATCCAAGCCATTGCTGAAATGATTGAACTAGGGTTCGTAGTGTTTCCTGTTCCTCTTTCTTCATTTTTGGAAATGGAAACAAAAGTGACTCTTCGATACGTCCCATACATAAAGAACGCATAAAACTGGTGTTTTCCAAAGACTCGCTCATGACCAAGATCCTTTCTCTCGTATGATTTCCCGTCGAAAACACTACTATTGTGCCATTAACAGTCGCCTTTTCCTAGGCGTGACACCCCAATTTGTCAAAACACCAAATTCGGCGTCTCAGATTATTTATGCACGGGCCGATCTAAGCCTTGTGGAGGGGGAGCGGAGTGCGAATATCCGAGGGAACAATTCATCTGGATGCGCTAAGGGAAGCCAAGTTTGTGGCTTTTGGCGTTTGCGTGTTTTTGGTGGTGCTGGTTCCGGGTCTTTTCTTCTACAAATCCCTTGTTGGTGGAGCATCCGAGTCGACTGCCGCCTCAATTGACGTTGCAGTGAGGGCGCGGCACGAGGCCGTTCTCGAAAATTTGAATCAAGAGATCAATTTTTTTATGACTGGTGCATGGTCGAAAGCAGGCCGCGCGGGATCTATAACTATTAATCGCGATTTCTTCAGTGCCAGTTCTCTGGATGTGATTATGCTTTTCGACCAGGATCGGAAAGTAGTCGATGCCATCAGGCGGCTACCCGGATCTGGCGGATATTCTTCGATCAATCAAAGTGAGGCAGCGGATCTGGTCCCGGTTGATTCTGGATTTTTTGATGCGGTTAGAGATGACAAGGTGATATCTGGTGTCATCGACTTCGGTAGCCGATCTTTTGTGACGGCTATTCGCGAGATAAAAACAGAGAAGGGGACGAAGTTTCTTCTCATAGCTCGTCCCTATGATTTTGGGCGCCTAAAAGTTGACGAGGCAAAACTTCGTGATTCTTATTTGGGAGATATTCCCAATGCCGAAGACTTCCGAACCTTCAGGCTTGGTGACGATGTCTCCCTCGGTGATCTTGCCAAGCAGAGTATGGTGGCTGCAATTCAAAACAGAGGCTGGTCATTTTCTCTCAAGGGAAACCACGGCTTTGTGTTTTCCGTCATCGATGATCTTTTAAAGCGCCCAGCCCTGATGGTGCAGACACCTTGTTCTCTCCCTGGTTATTTGACCTCAAGTGACTACTATAGAAACTTTTTTGGCACATCCCTGTTCGCAGGTTTGATTGGATGGTGGTTGCTTCGTCGCAGCGACTTGAAAAGTCGAAGCAAGACCAGACGTTTCGATGGATTAGCGGGTCTTTCTAAGGAAAACATCAGGATTCTCGTTGAATCGTTTCCTGGTTTTGCGTTTGTTATCACGCCTGACATGAAATACTTCGCTGCAAGTCGAGTGCTGGCAGGTGTTACAGGCCAGGAACCATCAGAGTTTGTCGGGCGAAGTTATGGCGATGTGTGTAGTGAGACTGATGATGGATTGCTTGGTAAGGCATTTGCCGATCTTCGAGATAGGGGGCACTGGCCGCCGGTGCGCAATGTCAGTCATTCGGTACAGGGACTCGGTGAGAGCCATCAGTTTTCAGCGTCAGCACATTTCTTGAGTAAGCAGGATATGATGCTCGTTCTTCTATCCAAAAAAGAAAGCGCGCAAAGTGCGCGCTCGTCAGATAAATCATCGAAATCAAAAAAAGCCGATTCTGCGGTTGCCTGATTAGCCGGCACGTCTTTGAGACGCAGCGCCACTATTCTTGCCGCCATAGCGCCGAATAAAGTCATCCAAAATTTTACGCTGACTATCACTAAACTGGGTGAATTGAATCCCCATACCAACGTTAACATCCGAGCGATTCGCAATCGGAGCCTGACTCCAGATGACTCGTCCCTTGGTTCGTAGCGTTTCCTTGCTGTCAGGAATTGTGAAGGTCAATTCAATCTCTGATCCAGAGCTTAGTGGGCTTTTCGTCTCAATAAAAACGCCACCCGTGCCGAGGTCTCGGCAGAAGTCGAACAGGTAATGGCCTTCGGCCTTATAGTCCACCAAAAGTTGAATGGGGACCCTGTGGTCGTTGCGATCTGAGGCGGAGCTTGAAGAGTTTTTATTTTCGTTTTCAGGAGCCGTTTCATTATTTTTTGAACGGGCCTTCGATGATTTCTTGCTCATGATTTCTCCTGACTACTATGGGCTTGATAAAATCTTACTCTGATGCCTGCGGGCGTTTTAAGCGATTAACCCCGCCCGCCTGTAACAGCTTTTTGACCAGCGCATTGTGTTCGCCCAAAGATTTGGAGAACGCATGGCGCGTCTGGTCAGCGCTATCCAACACATAATAATAATAACCCAGATTTGTGGGGTTCAGAACTGCCTCGAGACTCGAGCGAGAAACGGCGCCAATGGCGGTGGGCGGTAACCCGCGATGAATACGGGTGTTGTATGGATTATTTTTATTTTTGAGATCCTTCCACCTGATGTCGCCGTCATAATTGTCAATACCATAGATGACAGCCGCATCTATTCCAAGAACGTCGCCTTTTTTCAATCGTGACCAAATGACCTCTGCAATGATGGGTTTTTCCTCGTCGCGCATAGTTTCTAGTTCAATCAGCGAGGCGAATGTCACGGCTTGATTCAAAGTAAGTCCGACCTTTGTCAACTGAGTCTCGTAGTCCGGTGGTATTTTCTCAAAAAACGTTTTCACAGTTTTCCGGTAAAATTCCTCTGCCGAAGGAAGCTTTTCGAATGAATAGGTCGCTGGGTAAGTGTAGCCCTCGAGACTTGTCGATTTGATACCGAGACTACGAATGAAAGTTTTGTCTCGAACCAGCCGCTGTAGATCTTTAAGTTTGCCCACACCTTTGGTCGTTAAGCGATTATTTAACATCTGTAAGGTGAAGCCTTCGGGAATGATCACTTGCAGAACCAACGGTACATAAATGTCACCGCGTTTCATTTTATCGACAATGGCCTCAGGCGAAATCTCTCCCTTGAATTGATACGTCCCAGCCTGAAGCTTGGGATAATCGCGGTTCAATTTCATCCACACGACAAAGAGGTCTGAGCTCGTGATGGCATTCTTATCTTCGAGTTGTTGCGAGAGTAGTCTGAGCGGCATGCCGGGCTTAAGTTCAACGACGACATCACCGCCTAGTTTTACAGGCTCAGACTGCCACGAACTCAGGTACTGAAAACCGGCAACGACGGCGCCAAATCCGAAAAGCGCTACTATGAGCAGGAACTTAAAAAAGGCTTTCATGCTGCTCCTCCGCAATCTCTGTGGGGGTCTAACTGTCTAATATACCACGGCAAGAGTTGCGGCTTGGAATGGGTCGCAGCTGGGGATCCAGGAGTCGGTTCTAACATGAGGCTAATTTACTGAAATTATTTAATATTCTTTAAAAATATTAACATTGATTTTAATTTATAAAGATTATATAGGAAGGCGGTTGGAATGTGTTCAATAAGTAGGCTTGGCGACGCTCCCTGTGGCATCGCCGGGATTTTGAAAGGGCGTGGTTCGTGCTTTGGAAGATTCAACCGTCTCGTTACAGTGGCGCTGCAGATGTGGAGGCCAGACTTGGCTACAAATTTGCCAAGCGTGATGCGTTGTACGAATCGTTGACCCACCGCTCTGCGTTCGTCGGACTTGATGAGCTAACCACAAATGCTCTTCAGCATCGCCCTTGGAACGAGCGATTGGAGTTTCTTGGAGACTCTGTCATCAGCTTGGTGGTGAGCGAATGCTTGTTAGCTGCAGATGGTGCTTTGAGCGAAGGCGAAATGTCTCGCATTCGCGCAGCGGTAGTCTGTGAAGCAAACTTAGCGCGTATTGCGCGTGAAAAATTGGATATATCTTCGGCTCTAGTTTTAGGTCCAAGTGAACTTGCATCGGGTGGACGTGAGAAGACTAGTTTATTAGCCGACGCTCTCGAAGCTGTTCTTGGTGCTGTGTTTACTGATGGTGGTTGGGAGGCTGCCCGTCGGGTCGTCCAGTCTCTTTTGAGTGATGAGCTGACAGGCAATCCTCGTCGATTTCTAGATGGGGACGCAAAAACAGCGTTTCAGGAGTTGGCTCAAGAAAAGCTCCGCGTTACCCCGACCTACGCAGTCATATCGGAAAAAGGTCCTGCTCATCAAAAAGCATTTGAGGTGATTGCCCGTCTTGGAGATGAAGAGTGGGGGCGCGCCTGGGGGGCAAGCAAGAAGGAAGCCGCCCAACTTGCAGCCAGGTCAGCTTTGAGTCGCATGAAGGAGTTATCGCCATGATCAAAGGCACGATCGCTATTGTTGGACGCCCAAACGTTGGTAAGTCGACGCTGTTTAATGCGCTAACCAGAACGCGTAACGCACTTGTCGATGACCGCCCGGGTGTCACAAGGGATCGTCTTTACGGGACCGTATATTTCGATGACATGGAAGAGCATGGCTGCATGGTGATCGATACAGGCGGTTTTGAAACGGAAGATCTTTACTACCAGCCATTCACAGAAAATATCGTTTGGCAGCAGACAGAAACCGCGATTGATGAGGCGGATCTAGTCGTTCTTGTCCTAGATGGAAAATCCGGCGTACATCCTCACGACGAAGAGCTCGTGAGGCATCTTGCCAAAAAAGAGAAGCCCGTTCTTTATGTCGTCAACAAAGTTGATATTCGAGAACATGAAGATCGCGTTTACGATTTTTATAGCCTGGGCGTGGATCAGTTCATCGTTACATCGGCAGCACACATGCGCGGCATGGATGAACTTCTAGAGGCGGTCGAACAGAAGTTTAACGCCATGGATGATTTGCGAGCGGATCGCCGGTATCAGAACATGCGTGGTACGAGAATCGCGCTTGTTGGAAGGCCAAACGCCGGTAAGTCATCGATTTTGAACCGTCTCATTGGCGAAGAACGAAGTCTTGTCAGTGAGGTGGCGGGCACAACTCGCGACTCGATTGACACACCTCTGGTTTATAACAATAAAAACTACGTTTTGGTCGATACAGCGGGTATTCGCCGGAGAAGTCGGATTAACGATAAGGTCGAGTCCCTAAGTGTCATGCGCAGCATGCAGGCGATTGAAAGAGCTGACGTTGTCTTGTTGGTTCTTGATGCGACGCAAATGCTAACCGATCAGGATGCAAGAATCGCCTCCATGGCGGCTGAGCAGTATAAGGCGATGGCAATTATCGTTAATAAGTGGGACTTGGTTGAAAATAAGTCCTCTAATACAGCGAAGGAATACACAGAGTTTCTGCGCTACAAGCTCAAGCTTTTATCTTGGGTTCCAGTTTTATATGTGTCATGTCTTGAGAATCAGCGCATCCATCAGATCATGCAGCTAGTCGAAAATGTCGTGGCTCAGTATGAGCACCGTGTCGACACCCGGTCAGTCAATCAGTCTCTGCATAAGATGGCTCATGAGCATACTCCAGCCCTGATTCGCAAAACCAGTAAGCGCGTCAAGTTCTACTACGGCACTCAGGTGCGGACAGCGCCACCGACTTTGCTCATCTTCTCAAATGTGGCTCGCGAAATTCAGGAAGGCTACAAACGATATATGATCAATCGTTTCCGTGAAGATCTCGGCTTTACGGATGTGCCACTTCGAATGATTTTCCGAAGTAAGGAAGATCAAAAGAAGCGCAAGCAGGAAGAGATTGCACGCATGTCCCGTCAGTATGATCCGGGCAACCGTAAGCCTAATGCGGCATCAAATAAGCCACTCAGCTGGACTTCGGATCAACTACCAGAATTTGATGTGAAGGAAGCATCGGGATACGAATTCGAAGTCGATGGCGCATTCGAAGAATAAGAATTAAAATAATCTCGAAGATCTGTGGCTGATGGAGGGTTTTTCATCATGAAGCCGTTTTTTTCCGTTTGCTTGGTTATTGTTTTTTCGTTGATGGGGTGTGCGGTGGGCCGGATTGAAGAGCCAAAATTTGATTTGATTGAGCGTTCTGGTGATTTCGAGATACGTCAATACGCTCCAACCATTGTGGCCGAAACGACGGTAGATGGAGATTTTTACGATGCGCCTAATGAGGGGTTCAGGCGACTGGCGGGATATATATTTGGAAAAAATAAATCTAAAGATAAGATTGCCATGACCGCTCCCGTATCCATGACTGACAGTGCATCGCAAAAAATTGCCATGACAGCACCGGTGTCTCAGGTTTCATCCCCCACTGAAAGTGGCGCCAATCAATGGCTTATTACGTTCACCATGCCGAGCTCGTACACCATGGAGAGCCTGCCCACCCCTGAAGATTCGCGTGTGCGTTTGAAGCAGGTATCGGGCTACAAAGCAGCTGTTTTAAAATTCAGTGGATTTAACAGTGACGATAAGGTCAAGAAAAATACCGAACGTTTACAGGTCTTCATGCGTGAGCGAAATTTAAAACCCGCGAGCGCACCTATGTATGCTCGTTATAATCCGCCCTGGACGCCATGGTTTATGCGGCGACATGAGTTGATCATTCCAATAGTCCAGTGAGCTCCTTCAAGGGCTTCGACAAGTGACTGAATAAAAAGATTTTAAGCCTTTATTTGTGAAAGACTGGCGTCAAGTAGACGCACCGCAATATCAATTTCGTGTTTGCCGCAAACCAGTGGCGGAGCGAATCTGATCGTTGATTGGCCGCAACCCAAAAGTAAGAGGCCTTTGCGGAAGGCGATCTGTTCAAGCTCGGCCATCATCTCAGGCACGGGTCGTCCAGAGTTGGGGTCTCGCAGTTCCATGCCAATCATAAAACCAGGACCTCTAACATCGGCGATTACCGGATGCTTAGCCGATAGATCTTTTAAGCGTCTCGACAGATAAGTGCCGTTTTCGCGAATCGCGGGCAGAAGTGTTTCAACCACTTCAAGCGTGGCGACAGCTGCGGCACAACTGACATTATTTCCCCCAAACGTACTGCCGTGAGTTCCTCGTCCCCAGGTCATGACCGAGTCTTTTGCAATAATGGCGCCAATGGGAAGTCCTGATCCAAGGCCTTTGGCCGATGTGATGATGTCAGGCGCCACATCAAAATATTCGGCAGCAAACATATGTCCCGTTCGACCCACTCCGGATTGAATTTCATCAAACACTAGGAGAATTCCGTGCTGATCACAGAGTTGACGGAGTCCCTTCAAAAAGGAGCGCGGCGGCGTCACATAACCGCCTTCACCTTGAATAGGTTCTACAAAAATGGCGGCCAACTCAGTAGGTGCCATAATGCGATCAAAAAGGGTCGTTTTAATCTCATCAATCGCTTTTAGACCAAATTCTTCCTCGCTCATTCCTTTGGGGCAATCTGCCGGATTTGGGAATCTTCCGTGCACGACGCCTGGAATAAAAGGGCCAAAATGATCACGATATTTAACTTTTGATGCCGTCAGACTCAATGCGCCCAAGGTCCGCCCGTGAAATCCACCATAAAAAGACATAAAGCCTTTGCGCTTTGTGTGGTAGCGAGCCAGTTTCATGGCCCCTTCGATGGCCTCGGTTCCAGTGTTGGCAAGAAATATCTTTTTTTGTCCCATTTGTGGCACGTAGGAGCCAAGCTTTTCCATGAGACGAGTATAAGCTTCAGTGTAAAAATCAGTGCCGCAAATGTGCCAAACACGCTCGATCGCTTCTTTAACAGCGCCCATAACATGGGGGTGGGCATAGCCGGTGCTGCTAACGGCAATGCCTGCCATCATGTCGAGGAAGCGATTGCCATCGACATCATCAATAAAGCAACCTTGGCCGCGATCGGCTACAAGTGCGTACTCTTTAATCAAAGATGGTGATGCAAACGCGGCATCGCGCGCAATGATGGCTCGTCCGAGGGGGCCAGGAAGTTCAGTTTTAATCATGGGTTCAAGTGCGTTTTTATTATTCATCATGATCATTCTCCACCAGCGACTTAACAACGACTATTGAGACCATCAATGATTTGGCTGCATGTTTACTACGCAGCCCATTGTCACTAGGTTTGTAGCTTCGTTTGCCACATACGTGTCTCAGTAAATTTTGTTTTCTCCATGGCCGCAAAACTCAGTTGCCGTGAGTTAAGCGGCTGCCTAATATAGGGAAGGACTTGCCGGCTAGCAATTTAAATCATGAAGGTCGCTGTGCGAAAGATTTCGATTCTCGTAAAGACATTGTTGTTCGTCGCAGCTTCGGGAGCCATCGGTCAGACGCTCCTGCTGAAGGCAGGGCGATCGCTGACCCAACGCGTTTCCGAAAGTGATCCAATGCAATCTCAGCCAAAAAATCTAATTCGTGTACCCCTAACTCGTCAGGGAATGAACTACACTTGTGGACCGTCCGCTCTAGCTTCTATTCTTTATTATTACGATCAATCTAAGGTTTATCTCGAGGCGGATCTTGCCAAAGAGCTTCGTTCCAACGATGTCGATGGGACGCTGGTTAGAGACATTGTGCGGTTCTCCGAAGCTGAAGGTTTTGAGGTCAAGGCCCACTACAATTGGACACTAGAGGGTCTTAAGTCTTCCATTGATCAGGGCGTGCCGGTCTTGGTGCTGCTGCAGGCCTGGGCAGACTTGGAGGTTCCTGGCCACGATTACCCGTCAGATTGGGAGGATGGACACTTCTCGGTGGCAATTGGCTATGACGAAAAAAACATCTATTTCATGGATCCTAGTACTTTTGGGCACTACACATTCATACCAACGTACGAGTTTTTGGACCGTTGGCACGATGTTGATGGGAACCAGAAAGTTTATAATTTCGGGATGACCATAACCAAAGGTCAGCCCTGGTATAAGCACGAATTGATCATGAAGATGGAGTGACAGCAGATGTTCGCGCATGATCATGGCGGATCGACGACATCCGCGTGCTCGAGTCTTCGACATTCGTTTGTCCTAAGTATAGTTGTATTTTGTTTATTCAGTTGTCGTGCGACAGCGAATCAGAGCGCGGTTTCTGCGAGCGCAGGTGACCTATTCGCAGACGCCGCAGAATATTCTGATTTGATTCGAGAACTGCCGTCAAAGCCATGGCTCAACACGCCAAACTCTTCTGAGCGATATTTCCCTCTGTTTGTGGGTTTATCGTCCAGAGAGATCGTCTTAGGCGCTTCCGCACGACCAATCCCTCGTTTGCCCGCTGATCTGAAAGCAAAGGTCGAGTCGCGGATAAGTTTACTCGCCAAGATGACAGGAGAAGCTTCCTTTGAGGTGCAGGCTTGGCCGAGCCTTGATGAGAACGGTCAATTTGAATGGGTGTTCGCTCGTTGGCGTGGAAAAGACGCCGTATGGCGGTGGTTCACAACAGAAGATGCACGTCGCTATCGCAGTAAGCATGATCACGGACGCGGTGCAGCGGCGGTGGGTGGCGATCCGTTGTTTGCTTATTTGCTTCACCCGTCACATGCTGATGATGAAATAGAAATATTTGCAGATTTTTTGGAGCGTCCAGGTCTTTATGACCAGCCCCTATATGGAAACTGCGTCTTTGTAGATCGCAAAACTCAAAAGGTAGTAAAAGCGTGGTCTGATCCGTACTCGGTGGATCGAGCAAAATGGCGGTCTGAATTAACAAAACGTGGAGCCTATGATGCCTACTGTGTAAATCCGCCCGCTTTCTTTAATGATCGCTACTTGGTTTTCTCTTTTAAGGTCAATCAGAGCCGCTTGCAATGGTCTGAGTCTGTCAATTGGCTTAAAGCTCCCAATGAACTCCCCGATCCCATACAATCGCCAGTTCTTGTTCGCTCTTGGCCCGCTTCGTTTACAAAAGACTATGAACGTGACATCAAGATTGCCGATGGAGAGCTTGAACCGCGACTCCCAAATGGCTCAGCGTTGAAGCCTTTCAGGAAGAAGGGATCCCATCAGGTCGGTCATGATCTCGAGCGCATGGTAGATTATCTGGAGTTGCGCTACAAAGAGTTGTCAATTCCAACGACTCGGCAGCGTTTTCAATGGCGAGGCCTTCCGCAGTCAAATTTGATAGCTATCATTGAAGGGCAAGACCCAACTTTGCCACCAATTGTGTTAGCTGATCATATCGATTCAGCAATTGCTGAAGACGTGTTTGAAAGCACCGGTCAACGTGTCACAACGCCTGGGGCAAATGATAACAGTACGGCCACATCACTATTATTACAGAGTGCTAAGGTATTGCGCGGAGTCAAACCAAAACGCCCAATTTGGTTAGTTCATCTGACTGGCGAAGAATTTCCCGCTGTCGATCTGGGCGCGCGCCATTTCCTGTCTGAAATGATGCGCGATAAAAAGGATATTTATGGTGTTATCATCACCGATTTTATAGGTTCGCATCAGCCCGATTCTCTGCGGTTCCAGATCAGTCCAACAGCCGTTCCGGGGTCAGAAAGATTTGCTGCTATGGCTCTTGACGCCGCCAAAGATCTTGCTGGTGGGCGTATTGAAGCCGTTTATCAACCGCGGAATCGTCTGCGTAACAGTGTCTTTCAGACGGATTTGCTCGAATTCGAGTTTCGAGGATATCCAGGCATTCTGTTTAATGAGGATATGGACTACTCCCAACCAGAGAGCAACAATCCGAACTACCACCAGTCGACCGATGTCGCCGCCAATATTGACCTCGAGTTCTCAGCCCAGGTTGCCAAAATTGCCATAGAAACCGCCCTGCGCATGGCTAATGACCAATAATCATGGTTGCCATAAGGGCCACGGGCGGCTAGGCTTATCCTCATGAAAACACAAAATAATCAGCGCAATGTGGAACCTTTTTTTGAGATTCCTTACTACCACGACTTTATTTCGCCGACCTTGGCTCGGCATTTGTTGTCGCAGGCGGCAACGATGCCAGGCGTCGATGGTCTTCGGCATATCGGAGCGACGGGTGGGCTTGAGACTGCTGAGTCTTTGTCGTTTCTTGTCACACTCTACCAGCGAGTGAAGCCGAAACTCGCTAAGGTTCTGGCGCAGAGAATTTTAGACCGCAAATTTATCGACGAGCGTGCTCGTGCATGTTTTGAATTCAACGAAAAACTGCACCGAGATTTTCTAGATCCTGATTACAAAACAGTCATCGGATTGGAGGATGCGGATGGCCGTATTGTTGTCGGTCCGAAATCAGATTCATACTGCACGTCTGGTGGCAATCCGGTTGCTCCAATTCCCGACTATTTGCAGGGACCGCATGTAACTCTGTTCGGTCCCCCAGACTCCGCGAAAATGGCCATCAACGCAATGAATGCCTATCATCGTAAGCTGAAGGGCGAGCCTGCAATTATTGAGGAGTTGCTTGCGACGCAGAACGCTGCGCCTAAATGGGGTGCAGATGATGAGGATTCTAAAACGCCGTTGAGGCAGGATTTAATTGACGCTGGCGTCAATCTCACTGGCTGTTTTGATGGGACCCTGACTCTAAAAGAGGGAAATAAGAATTACGAGCTTGCTAGTACGCATTTATCGGCACCCATGAAGCGTTTTCCTGGGTTGGCACTTCCATGCACATTTTTATTCTACAAAGATAGCCCGATTCCTCTGCATTTGTACGACTTCGCTCTGCATTTATTCAAAAACTGGCACAATCCGAAGTCACTTTCGTTTTATGTTCCCAAGCTTGAAAATGAGGAAGAGGCCCGCTACATCCATACGATGATTGCTACTGCCGAAGAGATGATCAAGGCGCGTCATCCCGAGTACAAGCTTGGTACGATTCGTTTGATGATTGTTTTGGAAAATCCGCGGGCCATCCTGCGCACGCATGAAATCATGGACGCGCTGCATCCTTATTTTGTTGGTGCATCGTTAGGCTGGCACGACTATTTGGCGTCGACGGCGCGTTTATTTAAGGAAGATTCGAATTACCGTATTCCGGTCAAGGCCGATCCTAATATTGTCATCAAGTACATCAAGGCTTCGCACTCTTTGCTGGCTGATGTGGTGGGTTCGCGTGGTGGAGTTAAAGTTGGTGGGATGTACGGCATCCTTCCGCAATCAACTGACATCACAAGCCCGTCGTTTCAGGTCGCCTTGAAAGGTTTTTTCAAGGATGTCATCACGCAGCTAAAGCGAGATTTGACAGGGTACTGGGTGGCACACCCGGACTTTGTTCGCTTGGGCCTTGCGATCATCGAGGCTTGGCGCCGTTACGAAAAAGGCGATCACGCGCCACTCTTCAAGTTAACAAAAGAAATATTTTCTGAAAGTTATCGCAAAGAGGTTGACGCCTTTATTCGTGGAGAAGACATCAAAGGTCTTGATCCAAAGGATCCGAACTACGTGCGCTCACTTCTGGTGGCTGACATCAAGGAGTCCGACTACGTCCCAAACAACCATCCAGATGAGATTCGCTACAACGTTTTTCAATCTTTGCAATATATAACTGATTGGCTTTCTGGAAATGGTTGTGTGGCATTGCCGACTATTATTGATGGAATACCGGTTAGAGTTATGGATGACCTTGCGACAGCCGAGCGCTCTCGCTGGGAAGTGTGGCATGAGATTTATCACGGTCGATTTAAGTTGGAGGATTTCCTCCGTATTGCCCAGGAAGAAATGCGATTCATCCGCAAAGATCTCTCGGATGAAAAAAAGATTGTTCAAGTTAAATGGGATGAACGCACGGAAAAATGGTATCCGGTGGCTTTCAAATTGATGGTCCAGCTGATGGCGGCCAAGACTCCCGTCGAATTTGCCTCTGAGCTTTTACTTCCATTTACTGTGCCGGAGATTCGAAATGACCTGAATCCTTGGGCCAAGGTGCAACAGCTTGATCCTTTGAAATATAAGTTGGACTCTTACATCGAACGTTGGAATTACTATTTCGAGTGCTGTGGTTCAGAATCCTTTGCGTCGCAAATGGCGGCAAAACCATTTCTTGACCGATCATTTGGCGAGTCGGTCGTTAACAATTTTTCAGTCAGCGACATTGTTGAGGCAGCTAGTTTTCACGGAGACATCGGTGAGTCGCCCAAGACGCTCGATGGTCGTGCGCGAGTTGAGCAACAGAAAGCCAGTGAAAGTAGTGACGAAATTCTTGGGCAGCTTCGTGACATAGGCCTTAAATACCGCGACAAGTTTGGGTTTAAATTTCTAGTTTTTGCTCAGGGTCGTTCTGGTAAAGATTTGCTGGACGCACTCAAAACACGAATTCTAAACAGCAAAGAGACGGAAATTAAAAATGCTCAGGACGCGTTGTGGAGCATTGCTTTAAAGCGAATGAATGAATCACCGGTTGATTCGGTTTTTTCGGATTTATCAGAAATCGCCAAGAAATATAAAGTCACTGGGTCACAAGTTGCAGTCACCGACGGTCGAGATATTCAACCAATTTGCTGGGGAGACGCTGTTCGCGGTCAGAGCCCTGTCAATGAACACACGTTGTTTGAATTGGCGTCTTTGAGTAAAACCCTGGCGTCAGCCTTTGCCATGGAGTTTTTTGCAGAACGGGGAATTCGCAGCGATGCGTCTGTAAACAAGCTTTTTGCGGAAGCGAAATCAAAATTTCGATTGAAAAGTCTGAAGGGTGATAGTTCTTGGGCCGACGCGGTTTCCGTTCAGCATCTCATGAGCCATAGTGCCTTGAACATGCACTACGTTAAAGGCTTTCCCAAGACTGGCGAAGTGCCGTCTAGTGGCGATATTTTGATTGATGGACCTGGCTACGGTTACGAACCGGTTGATATTATTTCGGAGCCTGGCTCCGTATTTAAGTATTCAGGTGCCGGTTTTCTTGTTCTTGAACATTTAATGGAAGTGATGTCAGGAAAGAAAATTAAAGATCTCACAAAAGACTTCCTTGGAAAAATTTCGCCCAATGAATTGACGTTCGAGCAGCACGACATTCTGGGTCGTTCCTATGCGGACGGTTATTTTGATGATGGTAAAGTTGTACCAGGTGGAAGACTTCTGTTTCCCGCTTTTGCAGCGGGCGCTATGGGTTCTGCTGAAGCCATGCTTGGATTCTTGCGTCATCTAGGACGTGCATACGTTAATTTGGAAGGATCTGGGCCCATCTCCCATGACACGGCACGCCTCATGCTTCATGGGCGCGACTTGGGTTGTCGAGACTTTATGGGCTGTGACATGGGACTTGGTGTTTTTGTTGCAGAGGCCGGGGATAATCGCTTGGCGGTGCACCAAGGTGCCAATGAAGGCTTTAGGGCGATTTACGTTCACTGCTTTGCAGGACCAGACTCCGGAAAAGGCTTTGTCGTGCTTTGTAATGCCGACAATTCCGGCGTGCTTTACATATCTGAGGTGACGCAGCTATTGCTGAAGCGACTCGATGTATCTGGAATTGATTTCGCCCGCTTTGCGGCTGGATTTGATTATTCCAAGTTGGGTCAGGAGCAGATCGTCAATCTGGGTTACAAAAAACTGATATTTGACGCCTTCAAGCCGATGTTGCCCGAGGTGATTCAGCGAAGTGGTCGGATCGATCCGCTGGCAAAATATAATTTATTGACCGATGCTAGCGTTCGTCGGGTCACGAATCATATTTTTGCTCGCGCCGAAAACGTTTTTAATCCCGGAGAGCCTGAATACGATCCAGCCCTCTATGGACGGCAGGGTAAGATTATGGATAGTTGGGAGTCAACGCGACACAATCCTCTGCCTTTTGATATGTTGGATCTCGATTTGAGGGTGCCCGGTACGGTATCGTTTGTGAAACTGTCGACTAAGTACCATGACGGTAATCAGGCGCAGGCTGTACGAATTCTCGGTCGTGATGGAGAAGAGGGTGCCTGGTCAGAGTTACTGCCGAAGACACCTATGGATGGTCATGGGTTTAGACTTATCAAGCTTCCTGCTGAGACGAGTCGTATATCGCAGGTTAGGATCGAGATGCACCCGGATGGCGGCTTAACCAGAGTGGGTCTTTATAGTTCCCTGCCAAATGATCTAGCTAAGGATTTTGTGCCTTTGGCGAAGTCATTCTGTCAGCGTTATAGTGAGCCTGTGCCTAAGGGCATAAAGCCCATGACGCTAGATTACGATCCGTCCGACGCTGAGATTCAGTTGAACGTGAGGCGAGCGAAGCGTGGTCCTTTTGACTTTGCTTCTGCGGCTCTGGGAGCACGGATTATTAGTGCTACGAACGAACATTACAGCCCAGCGAAAAATGTCATTTCACCGTTTCCACCGCTTAATATGTTTGACGGCATGGAGTCATCTAGAAGTCGCACGCCTGACCACTTTGATGAGGTCGTATTAGCTCTGTCCGGAGATATCGATGTTGGTCGAATCATTCTGGATTTCAAATACTTTGTGAACAATAACCCCCTATATGTTCAGGTTTTTGCCAAACGTGGATCTGAATGGGTTGATATAGCAGGCAAACTTCCTGCAAAAGCGTTTGCTGGTGATCGCAAGGAAATTCGCGTGTCGACGCCCATGAAAACGGGTGAATTGAAAATTCGTACTTATCCGGATGGTGGCATTAATCGCATTCAGGTATTCGCCAAGGACTAAGTTCGGAATATAAAATAATTTTCGTCTTCTAAGTCCCACAAAATGTTTTGTAGCAGGCTTGGTCGTCTGGTGGAGGCTCTCTCAAATCGTTAAAATCTTGATTTTCGTTAGTGGGCTCTGAGAGTGCCGTGACTAAGCGCCTTAGGGGACGCAAGTCATCGTTGACGTCTGCGGCCAGAAGGGCCTCTTCTACCCGGTGGTTGCGAGGAATGATATAGGGATTGGCCTGATTCATTCGAAGGCGTGCAGAGTCAAGAGTCTCGCCATCCTGTGACAAGCGCTGGATCCATCGCTGATACCATTGTTTGAACTCGGCAACTTGGTAGCTTGGATTGGTGTCTATCCGAGTTGTTGGCAGGTCGCGCCAAGTGTTTGTGTAGTCTAGTTTAGAGGTCTCCATGACTTTTAGAAGATCATTAATAAGATCTTCATCTGTAGTTTTTGATGACTTGAGTCCAAGCTTGCTTCGCATCAAGTCGAGTCGCCGTTTTTCGAAGATCCCGGGAAGACGATTGACCTCTGCGGTCATAATATCTACAGCTTTCTCCTGCTGCTTATCGATAAGTGGCAACAGTGCTTCTGCAAAACGAACAAGATTCCATTGGGCGATTGCAGTCTGATTGGCGAAACAGTACCGACCATAATGGTCTATTGAACTAAATACAGTATCTGGATGGTAATGGTTCATGAAAGCGCATGGACCGTAATCGATCGTTTCTCCGGCAATTGACATATTATCGGTATTCATAACACCGTGGATGAATCCTACTCCAAGCCATTTAGCGATCAAGACAGCTTGACGCTCTGACACCTGCCGAAATAGCTCTAAGTATTTATCTTCATGATTTGAAATTTCGGGGTAGTGCCTTGAAATCGTATAGTCTGCTAATTTTTGCAATGCAAGATGGTCTCGTCTATATGCGGCAAATTGAAACGTACCCACGCGAATATGACTTGAGGCGACTCTGGTTAGAACGGCTCCGGGTAGAGGTCTTTCACGATAAACGTTCTCACCTGTCGTCGCGACCGCTAAACTCCTTGTGGTCGGTATATTCAAATGCCACATGGCTTCACTGATAATATATTCGCGAAGCATCGGACCCAAAGCTGCTCGACCATCACCACGTCTCGAATACGGAGTTATCCCAGAGCCTTTGAATTGGATGTCAAAGAGTTCTCCATTTTTTGTTCGATGCTCGCCGAGTAGTAGCGCACGTCCGTCCCCTAATATCGTAAAGCCGCCGTACTGATGTCCGGCGTAAGCCTGGGCAAGGGGTTTGGCTCCGACAGGTAAACTCTGGCCGGTAAATATCTTGGCGATCTCATCTGGAGACAGCTGAGAAAAATCTAGATTTAAATCTTTTGCCAAAGCTTCATTGAAGATTGTCAGGCGTGGTGCTGGGAATAGTTCCGTCTCAGCCTTTGAAAAGAACAGGCTCGGTAGCTCTGAGTAACTATGCTCAAAGCGGAATCCCAAGTCCTCATGATGACTCTCGGTGATAGATTTATTTGTTCTAGGTTGATGACCGTTTTCCATGACCCGCCACGAGTTCCGTACTAAAACAGGTTTTGGTGATATTACTCACCGTCTTCAGTTATAGCGGGGATCGCGTCGGTTTGGGAAACGGTTTTTGTCATTTGAGGCTCAACTCGTGGACTTTCGTCGGCTAGTTCCGCCCGGGGAGTATGTCCCTTAAAGAATGTCGCAATAGAAAGTTCAATATAGCGGGATCGGACGGTGTTTCGTCCACCGAGGCTTTCATGAGCTGTTAAGCTTGCGATCATTGGTAGAGCAAATTTGTTAGACAGATATGCATCTACCGTATTGATAGTAATCCCAAACTGATGGAACTGTTCCTGAGTTTCGGAGTCTTTCTCGAGAGTGCTGTAGTTTCCACGAAGTTTTCCTGAATAGCGATCGCGGAAGTGTTGGTTGACGCCCAGGCGGTACGAACCCTTGACCAAAGACGGACCAAAGCTTAAAGAGCTGACTACTTTTGTTTCCGGGCCTGGTATCCAATTTACTTTTGTTTTCCTATCTAAGGTGATCAGTGCTTCGTTATCCACTGGTACACGACGTGTGGTCTGGGTTGGGATACCAATACCAAGACCTGTATCCAGACCTACTTCTAAATAGCCGTAGGATGCGGTCTGCTGTGCGCTTACCATGGGGGCTACATAGCCCTTTCCTAAAGCTGCGTCTGTTAGTATATCCGGGTTATCTGCGTGACCGGTCGGGAACTCAACCTGGCCGCTTAGTTGTAAGTTATATTTTCCACCAAAGCCCTCGGCATCGTACATGCTTGAACGGGCTCCTAGAAGGAAGTCTCCGATTCCGGCATATTCCCATTTGTCTGCTGGAATGTAGCCGTAGTCTTCACTGATTTTTTTCTTCACTGTCCAGATGTTGATGCCGCTAGCCGTATCTAATCCGTCCTGAATATCTTTAAAGGCCAAGTTCCCAAGTCTTGCCTTGACGGCATTGGCGGTATTTTGTCCCTCCATGGTCAAATTCGCAGTAACGGTCGAGCGAATGAACGGAAGCCCGGTGAAAATCGTCAGATTTTTACGGAGTCCGTAGGCAGCGCCAAGATAATTAGCATTAATTTTTGCTTGAATGTCCCCGCGTAGATTTCCAAAATTTAATTGATCCGCAAGGCTTGCTTTGCCGGTATTTGCAGAGTCATATAGTTTCGTTTCGTCGTAAAGACGCTTAAGGTCTTCACCAAGGGCGCCAGAAGCCATTTGTCGTGAATCAAAGTCCATGTCAATACGATTTCCAAGAGAGCGAAGCTGACCGCCTTGATCATATTGGGTGCTTGTTGGGCTATATTGTCTTTGCCCAAATGCAACAGCACCTGTGCCCTCTGGAAGAATTTGCGAGAAGCTCATGGATGCCCAGGAAAATGCGGACATCAGCAGGATACATTTTGTAAATCGATAAGATGTTTTCATAGCTGTATCCCCACGGCAACCGATCTTAGGCGCGTTTCAAGTGAGGAAATCCATGGTGCTGCGTTTTGATAGTTGCCCATGACATCTGCGGCCTTCACGTTCCATAAGACCTGAGGTGCCGTTAAATAATCAAAGCCGGTCATCTTGGGCATCAGCACGTACTTTACGTACCAGTGATACATTGATGTCACTCGAGCTTTCAACTCTGGGGAGATAAATAGCGCCTGATCCAGGGTTGCAAGTGTTGAGATAAGTTCTGCGATGATCATTGGGTCAGTTTCCACCGTGCCGTCATCCTTTGTCGGCATGACCCAGATTTCACCGTTAGTCGTATTTATTGCAGTGAAACGATTCAGTATGGTGCGGGTTATCAACTGTAGCGGCATGATGAGATCTTGGTTTAAAGGAGCCAGGCGTTTGTTTAGTGACTCGGACAGATTAGCTCCTTCGATTTCAGTCGTAGCCAGGCGCCATTCCTGGAGGGCTTGGGCAGCTCTAAGGAGTGAGCGTAGGCTCGCTTTGCGTTGTTGGCCTTCCTTTGGGAAAGCATATTCCTGGATGGTCAAAGTTTCCTTGTCCAGATACTTTTGACTCAGCATGGTCGCCATGGCGGGTAGCCAGACGAGAGGTAGTTTTGCCATACTAGGCGAAAGCGCTCCGTCTGGATTTGAGAATAATCTCTCGGCTTCGCCCAAGCGATCTGCGCGCATTTTTGCAAAGGCAAGAGCGGCTGCACGCGACGCGGTCGCCTGCTCCTCAAGACTGACTCCGTCTACTTCAACGGTCCACATCTCTTTTACGCGGGTTGCCAGGTCGAGAGAGGAAGCATTTGGGTATCCGACGCTATACCTTCCAGATGTATAGATACCCCATGTGTCAGATGTCGTTTCAGGATTTTCAGGTTGTGCCATATTTCCTGCTGGCTGCTCGATACTCGCAGCAAGACCACCGTATCCATCTGGGGCCCCGTCACTGCCAATTCCGGCCATGTAAGCCCACTCTGCAACCACCCGGGTTGTCTCCAGTAACTGCAGGCCATGATCGACACCATCAACGGGAATGGCATTCTTCCACATTGCGTTTGTGGCCATAACCAGGTTCCAACGTGCGGCCTGGTTTTTCACATCAAATGCCACTGGGTAACCAGCCGGCGAAATCACCGAAGATGTAAATAGATCAAATCTGTAAGGCATGCGAAGATGGAGGCTTGTGCCGCCTGTGCTTGCCAGCGACTTGGCAAGCATGGCCTGAAGTCCATCTCGCACTTGAGTGTAAATAGCATCGTCATCAGCAAATAGTCCCGTCATCAGGCTGGCGAGACCGGGTGGCAAACGACGTAATAACTCAAGAGTGCTATTGGTTGCAATTTTTTGACGAACAGTTGGAACAAGTACCTGGGGGAGAACGCCTCTCGTTAAAGCGCTTATTGCAAAAAACTTTGAATTCAATCCTGGAGCGCACTCGCAGGCCGACAAACTCATCATCGTATCGGCATCTGGTGTAGCCTTCATCGAGATGGGATTTATTGTTTCGATGCCCTCGCCATTCCAGGTTGCAAATGGAATTGGCGCAATTTCTGAAATACTCGGGGCAGCTGTTTGCTGCGGTGTTTCATCGGCGTTGTCACGATTGGCGCAAGAGACGAGTGTCGTAGCTGTAACTAAGCTAGCAACGATGCATATAAATCTCTTGTTAGACGAGCGAATCATTGATCTGCCTCATATACCCTAAGCCCTTGATGGGCTGAGGGTTCACAGATTCAAAGCAATATCTGAGCCAATAAAAAATATCGAGAAAACGGGTACTTAGAGCAAGCCACCTGTAGTCCATAAGACGGACTGATCAATGTCTGACACCCCTCGGAGATCGATATTATGGCCCGGGGGTTGTGGGGCAAGGCGCCGAGGCCTGTTACCCGTTAGCCTTATTGGTCGCTCTATTGTGCTAGAATTAAGGATCTACAAAACGAGGGTGGTTAAATGCAGATAGCTTGTCATGCAGTGATAACGATTGTGGTTCTAGGGAGTTTGGTGAGCTGTAAAGTCCCGGGAAAGCATGCAGCATCCTCCCATCTTCGCGATGAAACTTCCGATGAAACTAGCGTTGTTGCCAGTGAGCTTGTCGTACCTAAGTCAATCTTTCCCAGCGATGTTCGTGAAAAAGTAATTGAAAATTATCGGCAGCAGCAAGATCTGTTATCCAAGGAGTCTGGAGGCGATTGTCCAAAAACATCTAATCTTTTACAACGGATCTTCAACAGGCTGATTGACGGTGCGTCATTGCAAAAAGCCACTCGGCAGAGTCCTGCGCTTACACTTCGTGTCGTTTGTTCAGATAATGCAGTCAAGCTTCCTGAAACCAAATTTGGCATCGTATGGTTCTATCCACAAGTCATTCGCGGATTAAAAACAGAGGATCATGTGGCGTCGCTTCTTGCTCGCGAAATCATTCGCTACACAAGGTCTCATGACGAAAGTAACGAGCAGACAAGATCTCTGACGCTGCCGTTTAGGGATGAAGCAGTCAATCGCGCCCGATGGGAGCAGGAAAAAGAGGCTGATCGTTTGAGTGTAAAAATCCTGAGTGACTCTGGGTATGATCCATTTGCAGGAGTTGAAGAACCCCGGTTGCTTGACAAATTTCTCGCACAAGAGACCGACTGGAAGGAGGAGCAAATAATCTTCCCAATCGGTACGATGCTTGATCGCAGTATCCGCGCGAAGCTTGCAATCGAGTATAAAAAACTTTTGAAGATTCAGCAGACACCCGGGGACCTGTTGCTCGTCATTGGGGAGCTAGAGCGACGAGGCTAATGGGCTGGATCAATTTTGTAGTGTCTCAAACCATGATGCGATCTTGCCCCGTTCCTCGTCAGTCATCTCAGTAATATTGCCTACGGGCATAATTTTTTGCTGCACAACCTGGAGGTAAATGGCACTTGCATTTGCTTCTATGGCGCCCGGAGCCCTAAGGTTAAGATTTTTGGGCGTAATGGGCATGAGTGTTGGTTGGTCGCTATGACAGGGCACACACCTCTGATTAATGATGCTTGTAACCTCAGCAAGGCTCGCGGCAGTTGGCGTATTTTCGGCGACCACCGGCGCAGAGGGGGCAGCCCAAACCATAACGACCGCAATTAGCCCACCCGCAAACGCTAGCGTACCGAGGGAGTTTAGACCCTTGTGGCGCAATACAAAATAGTGCCGGATTAAAGCTGAGGCGAGCATCATCAAAACCAGCAGGACCCATTGATATTGGTGGCTATAAAGCATGTGAAAGTGATTGGACAGCATCGCGAAAAGAACGGGAAGTGTGAAGTAAGTATTGTGAACGCTACGCTGTTTACCTCGCTGACCATGTTTAGGGTCTACAGGCTCACCTGCTTGCATGGATTTGATCACCGCGCGTTGACCCGGAATAATCCAAAAAAACACGTTGGCGGTCATGGCTGTCGCCATCACGGCTCCGGTCAGGAGAAATGCGGCTCTTGCAGAAAAGATTTGGCAAGTGGAATACGAGATGACAATCATCATCACCGCTACGATACAGCCTACAATCGTGTCCCTGTTTTGAAACCATCGACAAACTAAGTCGTAGATAACCCAACCAATGACAAGGAAACTGATAGCGAGTGCAATGGCTGTAGGCTCAGATAATGCCATGACGCGCATGTCGATCAGCATTGTTTTGGCATTCACAAGATATGAGACCACAAATAGTGCGATACCAGTTAACCAGGTGGAGTAGGACTCCCAGTAAAACCAATGTAAGTCAGCTGGTAGTTCATTCGGCGCTACGAGATATTTCTGGGGATTGTAAAATCCACCCCCATGGACAGCCCACAATTCGCCGTCCACGCCCTTGGCTTTCAATTCTGGTGATTCTGGCTTTCGCAGGTGGTTGTCGAGCCAGACAAAGTAAAACGATGCACCGATCCACGCAATCCCGGTTATGACGTGAAAAAAACGAAGAAGTATTTGTAACCAGTCTATGATGTAGCCTGTCATCTTGCCTCAGCTTCCGCGGTAGGTGGAGTAGGACCAAGGGGAGACCAAAAGCGGCACATGATAATGAGCCGACGCATCGGCGATTGAAAATCTGATCGGTACTTCACCCAAAAATGGAGGGTTCGAGGTTTCCGACGACTTTGAGAAGTAGGCGCTGACTTGAAATACGAGCTCGTAGGTGCCGGTTTTAAAGTCTGAACCTTCCAAAAGAGGCTGTGAGCATCGGCCGTCGTCGTTAGTCGTTGTTTCCTTGATTAGGTGACGCTGGTTCCCCTCGATTGTGTATAGCGAGAGAGCCATTTGTTTTGCAGGCTTTCCCGATGCCGTATCCAGAACATGAGTGGTGAGTCTACCCAAGTTTATCTCCTCGCAATGATCGTATGCTTCGCCCAATAACATCGCTGTTTAGGGATTGTCGACAAAGGTGCCAGGTCTGTCAAATGGCAATTGTCTGAAGGAAGTGGCTGGACCAGCGTTTGTGATATTTATCTCGATCGGCGAAGGATCGTCCTCATTTGATGTTTGGTATCGTTGTAAGCTAAACTAGAGGGTATGTTTAATTTCATCTTCCCTGAATTACTGATGATTTTTCTGCCAGTGTGGGGAAAAACCGGAGATCACCCGTGTCCATTGTAAAACTTCTGACTGAACGTCGATTTCTGCCATATTTTTTGACTCAATGCGCCGGGGCTCTGAACGATAATTTATTCAAAAACGCGATGGTCATTCTCCTGTCTTATAAGGCGGCCTCCGAGGCCGAAGGCGGAGTTTTGGTCAATCTCGCAGGTGGTTTATTCATTCTGCCTTTTTTCCTTTTCTCGCCCATTGCTGGCCGACTTTCGGATAAATACGACAAAGACTCGATTATTCGTGCAACTAAAATCCTCGAAATCGTCATCATGGTTTTGGGTTGCATCGGTCTTTATTTGAATTCGAATGCAGTTCTTTTTGCGACACTATTCCTGCTGGGAACTCAAGCCACGTTTTTCGGGCCCGTCAAATACTCGATTCTTCCCCAAACATTGCGCGATGAAGAACTCATGGCTGGTAACGCTCTTGTTGAGATGGGTACCTTCCTGTCAATTCTTGCAGGGACTTTGTTGGGCGGTGTGCTGGGCGCAAAAGGTAGCTTGGGTGCTATTTCGATTTATGTGATGGTTTTCGCAGTGGGCGGGTGGCTGTTGTCGTTAATGATCCCAAAGGCTAAAGCAGCAGATCCAAGTATTGAGATCTCGTTTAACTTTCTGCGGGACATGAAGGAACTGGTAGCCGTTTCTCGACAGCGCGAAGGTATCTTGAATGCCGTGATGGGTATTTCCTGGTTTTGGTATTTTGGTGCCACAATATTGGCTTTAATCCCGTCGTACAGCCAGCATTTCCTCAAGAGTAGCGACCCAATGACGACAACAGTTCTATTGGCCGTTTTTTCGGTGAGTGTTGGTGTGGGATCGATACTTTCTGAACGACTGTCTCGAGGTGAAATAGAGCTTGGGTTGGTACCAATCGGTGCGCTGGGGTTGACGATCTTCTGTGCTGACCTTTACTTTGTAGACCTGAGTGTCGATTCTATGGCTCTCGTTGATTTCCCGTCGATTGGTGTCAACAATATTCAGATCCCATGGCGCGTTATGCGGGATCTATCGTTGATCGGAATCATGGGAAGTTTTTTTATCGTACCGCTCTATGCGTACATGCAGTTTCGCTCAGAAGAGAAAACCCGGTCGCGACTGGTCGCAGCAAACAACGTCTTTAACGCGATTTTCATGGTGGCATCAGCAGTGGCGACCATGGGTTTTTATAAAGCTGGACTGAGCACTGGGGAAATCCTTCTGGTCACGGCGATTATGAACCTCGTGGTCTGTTCATGGATCATTGCACTGATTCCCGAGTTTCTCATGCGGTTTGTCATATGGCTTATGGCTAGTACGATTTACCGCCTCCGTTATCGGGGTCGAGAGCTTTTGCCAAAGGATGGCGCGGCTGTCATTGTTGCCAATCACGTGTCGTTCATAGATTGGTTTATCGTCACGGCTGCTTGTCGACGTCCGGTCCGTTTTGTCATGGACCATCATTTTTTTAAAGCGCCTGGAATCAAGATTTTTGCCGAAGCATCTAAAGCCATACCCATCGCGCCTGCTAAGGAAGACCCAAGCCTAAAAGAGAAGGCATTTGAATTGATCTCCCAGTCTTTGCGCGACGGGCACATCATTTGTATTTTTCCGGAAGGGGGAATCACCCGAGATGGAAATCTTCTTCCATTCAAGCCGGGAATTGACAAGATTCTTGCTACGGATCCAGTGCCTGTCTATATGATGGCATTGAATGGTCTGTGGGGTAGTTTTTTCTCGCGGGCGCGCGGCCGCGCCATGAAGGGTATTCCCAAGCCTCAGTGGCGTCAAATCGATGTCATGATCAAAATGGCCCCAGATCAGCCGACCTATCAAACACTTCAGGCCGAAATTCAACAGATGCTGACCGAGATACCTGCAAGTAAGTCCTGATTATTTGCGACAGCACTTTTTGAATTTTTTACCGCTGCCACAGTGGCAAGGATCATTAGCGCCAACTTTTGGCGTTACTCTAACGTATGGGCTATGATCATGATGATGTCCATGATTACAGTTTGGCCCATGTACGTGAGGCACATCGTGGTCTTTTGTTTGATTTTCTTTGGTATCTGTCATGATCTACACTCCCATTGACTTATTGATTTACGGGGTTTGCGATTCCATTAGAGTTTGTGGACTCCCGATATAGCTTCTCGAGACTACTGAACTTAATGGACCCAAAATCATAGAAAGCTGTCCTTTCCTGGACCCATAAAAAGTCTGGCCTCGTTTCTTCTAGCCAAGCACCGCCTATGACGTCACCGCCGGCATCAAGTTCAAGCTGATACTTATATTCTCGTTTTGATTCGTTGACAATGCCTGCATCCCATTCCGGCATGGTTTCTACGGCATAGCCGATCACGGTCTTCAGCGTGACTTCCTTGACCGTGCCAGGTGCAGCGCCACGACTGGCCCCATCCCGTTCGGAGAGTCTTTCCGAGGTAAATGAAACGATGGGCTGATTCCAAACCTGCTGTTCCCGATTGAGATCCGCTACAAACCCCTTTTTATCAATCCCAATTTTGTTGGCAAGAACCAGGTGGAACATCCCGGCATTGGCATCGCGACACTCGGGTCGCCGCTTTGCCCTGGGATTTTCAGCGAAATTATACTCGCAGCGTTCTGCGACAAAGTACGTTCGTGCATTGCCGTAGTTTCCAACGTAAAGGGCTAACAAGGCCTTAACATCTGCAGCGCCGAAGGGAATTGCGATTCCATCTGGATTCTTGACGATAAGTGATTTCGGCTCTTTAAAATTTAGTGCTGCCGATGCCCAACCGTGACACAAACCTTCCCAACCCGGTGCGTCAGGATTCGTCCGACGACGCTCTGCATTCAGAAGGGGATAATGATACGCCGCGTTCAAGATATCAAATTTTTCTGCAGGAGATAGTTTTGACAAATCTGCAGAGCTCATGCGGCGCAGCTGGTTTAGTGAGTACGGTTGATATATAAATGCTTCATTCATCGATGAATCAGTGTCATTCCACCGATAAGCCAGGCCCCCGGCAGACGTGGGCCAGTAACTGTCAGACCATGGATTTTTTGACGATTGGGCGTCTGTCGCGAGTTCGGAAAATGATCTTTCAAAGTTATCAGGTAACATCCTGAGTGGATCATTGGCTGGATTCCACTGCTCGCGTAGTTTGGAGATTTGCGCTCGATTGCCGCATCCGGTCGAGACTGTGAACAAGATAAAAAGTACAAAGTAGGATTGTTTCAAGGTCGCCATAGTATCTCCTTCAGAACCCGGCAAAGGGTTGTGTGTTGAAGAACCTATGCACCCAAGATTAAATCGAGTCTAGACTTATTTAATCGGGAATAATCGCCACATAGTCTGACTGTTCTGAAATATCGGTAAACACGGTTGTGCCTGACGAGCATTTGCGGTCGCCACGGGACACAAGCCCCACAAGAGTCAGACGTTTGCCAATATTCATGAATGCCGGAGCTCCAGAGTCGACATGACAGCCCATTTTTCCGTCGTCGTCGCGGGTTGTGAATTCTCGCGCAACTTTATTGAAACCGCTGATATTTAATGATGCTTTTTGCAGCCTGCCAGTCGACATTGGGTCTTGTCCGTCGGTACGCCCGTAACCAGCGACTGTAACGTTTAGCTCTGATTGAGCGAAAAGATTCAGTTGTTTACGAATAATGGGGACTGGAATGATCGAGCGCGCAGCTTCTGCCGTCTTAATCACCGCTAAATCATAAGGAGGAAGATCTGGCGTCAGTGTTCGCATCATGGACGGATCATATTTGGGATGGGCATCTCCTGAGATGACGTCAAGCGACTCTTCATCTCCGGCCTTAAGGCCACTTTTAATTTTCCATCCTTGCAAATTTCTGCCGTAGATACAGTGTGCGGCTGTCAGGAAGGTTGACGTGTCGATAGCAACAGCTGAACAGTGAACCGTATGATTCGCTGTAACAATTGCTGCAACGTGCTTTGCAAGAGGGTCTTGCTCTTCAACCGGGGTGCCGCCAATAATGTCCAATTTGCTTGGCTGCGGTGCTCCGCAGCTAGAGAATGTCGAGAGAGCGATCAGGATGGCTGCTGCAGCGTTGAGCAGGCTATGAGTTTGCTGTTTGCGGGTAGACACAAAGCACCTCCAAAGGTCCCAAATCATGAATGGTTCTATTATTTTACGCTGTTTGAGTCAATGATTTTATTTGATTTTAAAAGAAATATTTAATTCTAATAATTATGATAAACGGCTGAAATGTTGAGTGTTTTGCTCATTTGGCCTGCCCCATGCATCATGGTTTTAGGGTCTATTGAACTGCGATGGGGGAGGCTTTTAATGATGCGATCGATAAAACTCGGTGCCGTGCTGTTTACGATGTTGTCGAGTATGGGCCTCCAAGCAGCCACCAAAAAAGGCAATCCTGCGGATAGCGGAGCACCCATTCGTCAAGAGATGGGAGGTCTGTTCGTTGCGCTGAGCGATTTTTTGCCGTTGGTTTTAAACAAGGCTTCGTTTGAAGATCCAAAAAATGCACGAGAGATCGTGTCCCTTATGAACCGTATGCAGGACCTGTCAGGAAAGATGGTTGTCAGCACCAAGAAGTTTGCCGACAACGACCCAAGTATTCCCTTCATCGCTGAAAAATTTGACCATGATATTCGAATGTCCATCGACATGTGGAATTCAGGAGACCGCGTGGTTCCGAGGCGGCTGATGCGCAATGTGACCGATTACTGTATCAGTTGTCATACACGCACTAGTAAAGGTCTGCACCTATCGGATGTGATCCAGTCGCAGCGATTTAAATCCCTGCCGGCGTTGACTAAGGCTGAATATTTAGCAGCGACTCGCCAATTCTCTGATGCACTCAAACAATATGAGCACGTAATCGTCGATAAACCTCTTGCAAAGTCCGATCCCGAAGCATGGGACATGGCTGTGCGAAAGATGCTCGCTATTTCTGTAAGGGTTGAAAAAGATCCAAGTTTAACGACGGAATTACTCAGTCGGATTCAAGATTCTCCTGAAAACATTCCTCCATCCCTTCGTGGTGATATCGCGATGTGGCGGGAGTCGGCGAAGGCTTGGAGCGCAGAGAGACGTCCACCTAGTATGAGCGATAAAGAACGCCTCGAGCTTGCCAAGAGGTTAATTCGCGATGGGGAGACCATTGCCAAGAAAGTGCCTGGCGGAGCATTGATCGAATATATGCGCGCATCTGCCATACTGCATGATCTCCTTGGACGCTCTCGTGGTGGCGATAACGAGCAGCAGATGCTTTGGTTCGCAGGTCAGTCGGCTGAGTACCTCAGAGATTTAAATCTATGGACTCTTCAAGATACCTACTATGAAGGTTGTGTGCGCAAGGGAAAAGACAAGTCCCTGGCAGCCCAGTGTTTGTCTGCACTGGAGAGTAGTATGGTACAGTCTTATGGAGCTGCGAGTCGCGCAGGTTTACCGTCTTACGCGAAGCGTCAGCTAGATGATCTTGCCAAATTGATAAAGTGATCGATGGTCAAAAACTTGTGGACGACTTTCACCTGTATAGCCAGCGCAGCAGTCCTGCGCGTTGGCCATAGGGCGGGTACTTTAGTTTTACATCAAACTTTGTGCTGGCATCGAGAATACCTTTGTAATGGGTGAACGTGTCAAACCCATACTTACCATGATATTGACCCACACCGCTGGTACGAACACCTCCGAATGGTAGGTTAGGGCTTCCGAGATGATGCGCAATATGATTGACGCATCCACCTCCAAATGAGTGTTGCGTAAGAAATCTGTCAGCAAACGAAGAGGTCTCGGTGAATACATAAAGAGCAAGCGGATCCGGATGCTGCTCCAAAATAAAGTCGATATCGGCGTACTTATTCCACTTAAAAATCGGAAGAATTGGACCAAAAATTTCTTCTGACATCGAAGCGTCTTTAGTGTCCACTCCGGTTAATAGAGTTGGCTCGATGAATCGGCGATCTCGGTGACGTCGTCCACCGTGAATATTGCCTTTGGTCGCTTTAAGAATGGCGTCCAGTCGATCAAAGTGTTGCTCGTTGACGATTCGGCCATAGTCCGGACTTGTTTCCGGATCATCGCCGTAGAATGATTTCCACTCAGTTTTTAGCGCGTCCACGAGGGCATCATGGATGTCTGCATGGACAATGACATAATCTGGTGCGACGCATGTCTGCCCAGCATTAAGTGCTTTACCCCATGCAATTCGTCTCGCTGTTTGCGTAATTTCTGCTGACTTGTCGACGATACACGGACTTTTCCCGCCAAGCTCTAAAGTGACTCCAGCTAATTGCTCGGCTGCCGCATGAGCAACAATCTTTCCGACTTTTGCACCACCCGTGAAGAAGAAATGATTAAACGGCTGGCGTAGAAGCTCAGTTGAAACGTCAACACCGCCGAGTACGCACTGTACTTCTCCAGCAGGGAATGCGTGATCAATCAGTTTTTTGATGATCTTGGAAACATTGGGTGTGAGCTCACTTGGTTTTACGGCGACCGTATTCCCAGCTGCGATTGCAGAGACTAATGGAGCAATGGAGAGTTGGAACGGGTAGTTCCAGGGGGCGATAATCAAGACAGTCCCTTTTGGGCTGGGTATCACTCTCGTGCTTGCTGGTTGGGATGCAATAGGGGCTAGAGACTGAGTGATGCTCGTCCATTCTTCAAGTTGGTCGAGTGTGTGGTTGATGTCGCTGACTGTAAAGCCTGTCTCGGTGGCTCTTGCCTCAAACTCACATTTGCCCAAATCTTGGTGTAGAGCAGCAAAGATTTCTGGCTCCAGTTTGAGGATCTCTTTTTTGAGATTAATCAGCATCGTCTCGCGGTGCTCGACCTTGAGAGTGGCCCCTGTGCGAAAAACTGAGCGGAGCTGAGCTTCTATGGTTTTGGCTCTATCGTCCATGATAAGGGCCTTTCATCTAAGCATTTATAATAACCTGTCGGAATTGATCTTCCAAGGCAAGCCAGGCATCGGTGAGGTCCGGTGCCAACCCTAAGTCCTGCAGGACCTCTCTCATCAGGACCTGCCTGCGATTGAAGTGAACGAGTCGGATTTTAAATGGTTTGTGGGCAGGCTTCAGGGGTTTGCCAGTGTAGCGAGATGGTCCGCCCATCATGGCTGTGACAAATGTAATTTGTTGTTCTGTGATGTGATTGATATCTGAATTAAAAAAGAAGTGACCGATCATGACGTCGGCGAAGGCGCGCTTATAGAATTCGGCCACGGCCTTCGCAATGAAGGCGTGGCCTATCTGATCATATAAACCTGATTTCTTTGATTCCTCTAAGGAGCCCATGTTCTACCGTAAGGCAGCATCTTAGTTGTAGTACGAGATTCCGAACGAAAGCTCACGCTTTTGCTGGCTGCCGATCACACTACCGTAGCTGCTCTTTACAGTATCACGCAACATATAGTTGTGAACTTTATAGGAGCCCGTGAAGTAGAACCCATTCGATGCAGGAAGCTCCATACCGATACCTGTATGGTATCCTGGGCCGATTCCCTGAAGCTTGTAATCATCGCTTGAGCCCGAGAACGTTCCACCATTAACTGAGCGGAGCTCTGTGTGCACCGAGGTCGTTTGGCTGTAAATGCCTGCGCCTGCTTCCAAATACATGATTTTACCGAAATTGAAGCGCGAGAACAGACTGATAGCCTTGCTTGCAGTTGTCGCATCGCGACTTAATTGCTGATTACTGGTCGTGCTGGTCTCGGTGAACTCTTCATATTTGCTTTCAATATTGATCATAAGGCCGAGGTTCATAGGACCGAATGCGTAACCGACATACGGACTGAACGCCTGACCCGCGCTTTTGGTACGGGTGTTATTGCTGTTCAGTGTGCTTGATTCGCCCCGATCGTCGCTGTCCATGATGCGAACCGAAGAACCGAAGTTCAATCCTTCTCGGTCGCCCCGGCGCGCCTCAGCTGCCGTGGACATCAATATTGGGGTCATGGATATAAATAATCCTAATGTAGTGCGTAGTGCCGGTTTCATGATCAGTCCTCCTAAAATGTGGTGTCTTTTACGAAGCAAGGGGTGTGCCATGTATTAGGAAAAGTGATGGAATCTAAAAAATAACAATAATTTCAGTTATTTAATAAAAATCAGCAGATTGGCTTGGCCCATAAGACTGTCTAATTAATCGACGGTTTTAAGCAGACTGTAAAAAACCTGACCCCCAGATTGGGGGCTAATCAGGGGGGGTTAAGCCCTCCAGGGATCAGTCATCTATTAAACCTTTTGACTCAAATTTAGGCGCATGTTACCCAGCAAGGGTTTGGAAAGTCAGGATCTTGGAACTGGTTTAAGGGAGCTTTGAGGTCATGAGCCATAATCAACCGACCGTATTTTTTGCTGAATGTATGACTTTAATGGCACGGCGAGTCATGGTTTCCCTGCTGCTGTTAGCTATTGGTTCTCTACTATTATTGTCAGGATGTGGTGGAAACGCGTCTCAAGAGGCTCCGCGCTCTAGAACCTATACCATTGCGATCGACAATCAGTCCTCTCAGCCGGTCAAGCTTCGGTTTGATGCTGTGGCCAATGGTCAGTGTGAGAAGGGACATGTCAAGGATACGATCCCGAGCGCATCGTCTCGAGTCATAAGTGTAGCCTTCTTAGGATGTACTAGCGGCGGCGGTAGTAAAATCGCAACGGTCGTTTATGAGTTCTTGAGCCAAGGAGCGCCCGAAACCGCAGTTCGTGAATCCGTCAGTGGTAGCATCATAGATGGTTCAAAAATTATCTGCTTAGACGGATCTTGCAAAGTCTTCGGTCAGTGAGGTTCAGTTAGAGATCTTGCTCTCCTTGTCAGGAGCAGTAGCCGAATTTTTTTGCTGTAAAGAAAAGCTCGTCGCGAAATTTTGGATGTGCAATTGCGATCAGGGATCGCACGCGCTCACTTGTGTTTTTACCGGAGAGCTCGGCAATTCCATACTCAGTCACAATTGTATCGACGTCGTTGCGATGAATTGAAACCTTGGCACCATCTGCCAACGAAGGAACTATTTTTGAACGCCGTTGATCCCGAGTGGTTGAGCGAAGAGCAATAATGCCCCGTCCGCCGGGCGAGAACTGTGCGCTCACGTGAGTATCACTTGCACCGCCCGTCCCACTTATTTCGCCGTGACCGATGGACTCTGAACAAACCTGACCGGTGAGATCGATTTCAATTGCCGTATTGATCGATGTCATTTTGTAATTTTTTGCAATCGAGGCTCTGTCGTTGATCAGAGAGGCAGGGTGCAACTCGATCTTGGGATTTTTATGCATGAACTGATACAGATCTCTCGTACCGTAGGCAAAGGCTCCAATAATCTTCCCGCCCCAAATTGTCTTAGCGCTGCCATCGATGACGCCTTGTTTGGTGAGATTCATAATGGCATCGTTAATCATCTCCGTGTGAACACCGAGGTGCTTGTGACTGGATAATGACTGGCCAATCGCGTTTGGTATGGCTCCGATTCCGAGCTGGATCGTTGAGCCGTTATTAACGAGTTCTGCCACATACTCACCAATTTTTAGGTCCTCAGCTTCCGGAGTTGCTGCGTCGTGTGACGGCGGCGGCGCATCTTGAGGAATAACGAAGTCAATCTTATTTGATGGAAATAATGTTGCTCCAAAGGTGAACGGCATAAGTGGGTTCATTTCAAGAATAACGATACGAGCCTTGTGGATTAGTTCTGCCTCATAAACGGCGTTAAGTCCGAGGCTGACGAATCCATCTTCGTTCGGAGGCGAGCAACTTCCCCAAAAAATATCCAACGGTGCTGACTCGTTTTGATCCGGGGAAAGGTTTTTTTTACGCGCTGCTGAACTGCAAATGTGTCGGGACCAGCGAGACATGTGACTTGGAACGTATTGAACATGGGGTATATTTTTTGTCTGCCGAACTGATTTATTCAAAAACATTAAATCAAAGTTAATGTGAGCACTGAGATCTTTTTCCTGGAAGCATGGATACAGCTGGGTTGGATTGGCTCCGTAAATGTTGACACCTCGGAGTTGCGTGGCCCTGGTGTGTATCAACTGATAAAAATGTCTAGCTTCACCTGAGGCGTGCGATACAGCAACAGTTGAGTTATCTGTGATGAGCTCAATCGCCTCATGAGGTGCGATCTGCTTATAGCCATTTTTGTCCATGATCGCTCTGCCGTTTAAATGATAACAATTCAGTGCGAATCCGTGGAGATGAAACCGGTCCCTCATTACTCAGTAGCCACGACAACGATGGATCCTTCAGGA
>JBIIGV010000159.1:0-5941 GCA_044236265.1 Oligoflexales bacterium | reverse complement strand
CTGATAGTGGATGCACTACGGCCTAGCTGCGCAGCGGTGGACCTTATGCTCATTCCGCTTTTAACTAGAATCGCAATTTGGTATCTCTCCTCACGGGTCAGTCGATGATATCGCCTAATCTATTCCCTTCTTTCTGTGGTAAGTCAGATGGTAACAGATTGAGATCATTGGCTGACCTTCTTTTTTACCTCGCGTTGCGTTGAGAGTTAGAATTCAAGCGTCGGAGTAGGGGTTTTGTGCTTTGGATCCGGATACGCTCGAAAATGTCCGGAGTCGAAAGCTAGCCTTTGTATGTAAATACATTTAGCTTGTCGCGGCTGTTCAGGGGGTCTCGACCCAATTGCTAAAAGTATGAAAAAGGTATATTTTAGGTATGGAATTTGAGTGGAATCCGTTGAAATCGGCCGCGAATGCGAGTAAACATGGAGTGAGCTTTGAAGATGCGCTTGGCATGTGGACTGGGCGCGTGGTCGAAGTGGCAGAGATTGCAAAGACGATAGATGGCGAAACACGCGGTGCTACGTTGGGTCTAATTGCGGGCCACGTTTACACCGCAGTCTGGACCCTCAGAGGTGAGACGATTCGATTGATATCCGTTAGGAGAGCTCGTTATGGCGAAACCAAAGTCTACTTCGAAAAAGTCCGGCAAGAGGGTTGACGTGAAGACCTATAAATCAGCTTCGGCTATGGACCGAGACCTCGAGGCGAGTGACTTAGGCGCGGTTTTCTCCGCGCATGGAGCGGTAAAAGAGCCGCGCATTAAAAAGGTTAATTTGGATCTTCCTGAATGGTTACTGCGGGAGCTTGATAAGGAGGCGGCCCGAGCCGGGGTGTCTCGTCAGCCATTGATCAAGATCTGGCTGATTCAGAAGCTCGAAGAGGAGCGACGAAAGCGCACTGCCTAAGTGATGGCGCTGCCCAGGCTTTGCCAAGTTTGAATTAGGCCGTGTGTCCCCAAATTAATTAGTAGGTGAATTCGAGAGGGATGGAACGGCCACGGGCGGAGCTGGCCGGGATGAGTAGGCCTACCCAAGATCCTGCCGACATGGGTGAGGACGAGGCGGAAGCCGTTGCAGAGTTAGCAGTGAAGTTTACGGCGCGTGAAATGCAGTTTGTGAGAGCGCCGGTGCTTGGGGTGTATTTGCAAACGAGAGCCGTGGTCTTTTCTGCAGCGGAGATATTGGACGTCCTGGTGAAGTTCAGGATTTGGGTCCCTTTGCCGCGAGTTCCTCTTTGAATGGTCGCAAATTCAGTGGCTAAGGTGCTTGCTGGAGTGCTCACGTGCCTTAGCCAGCGATAAATGGTGGGATCTTTTTGTATGTTACCTGCGAGATCTTTGCCGATCAGGCAGAGGGTGATGAATTCGTTGCCTGGCCTCGTAATGGTTGCGGTCAGTCTTGTGCCTATATCAAACCAGCTGCTGTAAGTGACGCCTGACGCACAAGTCGAGTTTGCTGACTTCACCAGTGCGAATTGGTATGACTGCACGGCATCACCACCTACTTGAAGGTTGATGGATGTGGCCGAGTTAGGCGATTGCGGTAAGCCCTGCGTGATCGACGCGGTTGGGGGAATAGTGCGTTTAGTCCATGTGTAAGATGTCGGTGTGGTTTGCTTATTCCCAGCCTTGTCTGTGAACAGTGCGCAGAGTGTGTAGACGCCGTCAGCTGCCGGAAGGCTTGGGCCAATGTATTCATAATCAAGCCTTGGTGTGGACCAAGAGGTGTTTGATCCATTACAATCAGTGCCTGGAACGACCGCATAAACATAGGTGCCTGGCTCTCCGGCATTAACCGTGACGCTTAGGACCAATGCGTTGGAAACTTTTGCTGGGACTCCAGAAAAACTGATGGGTAAGGCCACCGTATCTTGAACCCAGCTTAGAACGGTAGGCTCGACCTGTTCGTTACCTAGTGCGTCAATTCCCTTGACGCAAAGCACTCGCGGCCCATCACCACCAGGAATCAACTTCAGTACAAATGTCTGATAGATTGAATAGATCGCGCTATAGGTTTTGCAATCTTGAGTATTGGTTGCAGTCGCAAAGCGGTAATTCACCACATCAGTGCCCGTAATATACATCATGGAAGTACCGCTTGTTGAATTCCGCGGTGGAGATCCATTAATAACAGCTTTGGGTGGAGCTGTTCTCCGGGTCCATTCGAATTTTGCTGGGGTGGGGGACGGGTTGCCCGTGCTATCAAATCCGTAGACACAAACCGAGTGTGTTCCGTCTTTTTGGACATTGACGACGTGCTCTGATGGTTGATTTGAACAATCGACATAGCCATCTGTGACGGGAGGGCAGGCTAGGCTGATTGGGCTTGTCACCTTTGCTTTACAGCTGGCTAGGGTGTCGCTGCTTTTCACAGTTAGTTTAAATGAGCTCAGGTTATTAATCGAGTTTGGTGTGTCGACAAACGTGACATCAGGCCCTTCGAAATCGGCAACCCAACTGTAAGACTTTGGTGTTGGCATCTCCACATTGTTGTTGTTTTTGCCCGATACGCAGATAATTTTTGTTGTTGTCCCCGTCGACATGGCTGGTGAAAGCGCGACTGTTGAAGTCTGTGCGATAGGAATCCACTCAGACCATGAAACATTTGAAAGTGGATTGACGCAGGCATTGCTCAGTGAATTGTGAACGGTCAATTCTGTCAGGCCATAACGGTAAAATGTGGCGCTGCTACCTGCGGCCGGCTCAGCTTTAAGTGTAAACGATTTAGCGTTGCTGCGCCCTACAGGAAATCCGGACGCCTGAACCTGCGCCGATGCTGTGTCGTAGACCCAAACGTGGTTTATATAGACGGGGTTAGTGATCGCTGGAATTTTGGCCTTCACACAGAGTGACTGGCGACCAATTGTTGTTCCCTGATCGATAGTGAATGGGGTGCTGAGTGGTGTGTTGGGGTCTTGATTGTCGTAGATGACAATTGGGCAGGCGGCGGTTCCGTCTGTAAAGTGCTTGGCGGAATAAAGTGTTCCTTGCATGGCCGTAACCTTGACGGAAATGTCTTTTGTCGAGGTGAATTCGTCAGGAACACCTTGGGCGGTGAGCATGGCGTCATTGGCAATAAACTCAATGTCATCGACAAGCCAACCCGACTCCTCCCACCAAGAGTTCGATGTTAATTCAAAGTAGACGGTAATCGTATCTCGGCCCCGGGCGCGCTGATCCCATGCGATCTGAGTCAAATCAATCGTCCTCTGTTTCCAATCGGAGTAGCCGGCGATTTCATCAATCTTGGTGTTAAATCCAAACTCGCCCAGAACATAAACCCGACCAAAATCCTCCGGACTGCCGTACCTCGCACCAAAATTGTCGATAGAGTAGCGAGTCCAGTAACGGAGCGCCATACGCGTAAAGCCATCCGGAATTCTAAACTCCCGTAAGGTCATCCGCGATGTGGTATTGGCTGCATAATTGCCGATTGCGTCACTGTAAACCGTTCCCCGATCTGGATCATTTTCTGTTGTCCAGGCATTGGGCCATCCCATGGGAGACGATCCGTCATAAGTCTCTCTTGGTGAGAAATTTATGCTTTTAAATTTTACCGACTCAGATAACGCGGACTGGTTATCGCTCTCGTCGTAAGCTCTTACGGCTATCCAACCAACAAATGTCAAAGGAATATCTTTAAGGACGACTCTGACCATATTGTCAGCGGGCGATGTCGTGATTGATTCCACAGTGACTGGAGTGGCTTTAGCCCATAATTCATCACTCGTGATTTGTGAGGTATAAATCCGCATCTGATAGCGACTGGCTTTTCCTGTGCTACCGTTATCAGTGCTTTCGCGAAATGAGATGTTGGCTCTGACCGTTCCGATTTTGAGCGTAGTTTTTTCGTCTGCAATGCCCCAGTCACGATCGTGAAAGGTTAGTCCTGCTGGCGTTGATGGTGGGATTACGTCCGGATTTATACCGAATGCATCTTGGAGGTTAATCATACCACCAGTGCGGATGCGCTCGGCCTGAGTCGAGTCGGGCAGTGCGGTGACACTTTGAAGCAAACGGTTACGAATTGTTTGAGGTGCTTCATTTGAAAAGTGGGATTTGATGAGAGCCAATGCGCCTGCTACATGGGGAGAGGCCATTGACGTGCCGCGTAGGCTTTCGTATTGGTTACCTGGAACAGTGGATAAGATTCCATCGCCGGGTGCTGCGACGTCTACTGTTGTCTTGCCCCAGCATGAGAAGCTTGCTAGTGCTCCTGTTGAATTGATGGCGGCCACAGAGATGACATTTGGGATATCATAGCTTGCTGGATATTGAGGAGTCACATCATTGTTGCTGGCAGAGTTTCCAGCTGCAGCCACGAAATGGATTCCCGCAGAATCGGCGCGCTGAATAGCCTGAAACATAAGATCCATATAGGGTCCACCGCCCCAGCTATTATTGGTCGCGAAAAACTTCATTTTGGTTGCATATTCGACAGCCTCAATCGCGTCACTGATGTAGCCACTTCCTGAAGAGTCAAGGAACTTCAGTGGCACAAGTGACACCTGCCAGTTGACACCGACAACTCCCAAGTTATTGTTACCAACAGCGCCAATTGTTCCGGCCACGTGTGTGCCGTGACGGTTATCGTCGGTCGCGTTATTTGTTTCGTTGATAAAGTTCCATCCCCGCCAGTCGTCGATATAACCATTGCCGTCGTCGTCAATGCCGTTAGAGCGTTTGTCTTTACCTTGGCCATCAGTACCGTCTTCTCCTGGGTTGACCCAGCAGTTGTCAGCTAGATCTGGATGTGTACAGTCGATGCCTGTATCGATGACGCCTACAACCACATTGCGACTACCGGTGTTTGTACCCCACACGGGCAGAACGTTAATGTCGACTTTGGAATTGTTGTTTTTGAGTCCCCATAGTTCGGAGAATCTGGGGTCATTTGGTGCGCTGACGGCCTTCACCAAATAATCTGGTTCTACGTGCTCTGTACGGTGGTCTGCGCTTAGAAACTCAACGACCGCTCCCATGTAACGATCGTCTGTTGCTTCGGGGAACAAAACGCTAACTGTATTGACGCCTGCAAGCTGTCTGCGAATTTTGCCACCAGCCGCGCGCAGTGCCGCACCTTGATCCGTTGCGCCTTGTTTTCCGGCCGTCTTCGCAATCAGTTCGATTGGTGCGCGCATCTTGACGTTAAGGGCTTTCGGACGACGATCGTGCCTTAATGCTGTTCCTCGAGTGCTCAAACTAAATTGCTTTTCTGGCATGGATTTATACTGCGCCACTAATGCCAGGAATTGTTTACGCAACTGCTCGTCATTGGCATCGTTACTGAGAGGTCCTGGTTTCTCGATGGCGGCGCTGCCTTGAGATGCATCAGGAGCATCTGTTGTTTTTAGGTTTGCTTTACAAGCAGAGAGCGCAATCAACGTGCTGATTGAAAGGCACAACAATGCTGTGCACTGCCGAGGAACTAGCTGCAATACTCTGTTTGCCCCCATCGAAAGCCTCCGAGGAGGGTATCGGCAGGTCAGAGAAAGATGTTGAAATAATTCAGAAAGATATCAAAAAATCTCATGATTTCAGGTGGTTAAATTCATTTTGGTAGAGGTTCTGAACCCTTTGTTCCTGCAGACCCCCTTAATAGGTTCGTCTAATCGCGCCAATTCGGCAGTTTATCTTGCTGGGAATTACCCTAAAACTTTGAATTATCTTCGCATCTCCTAATTGCCATGCTAAGCAGAGCGCCGAGATCGGAAAACGACGGTTCTCATCACGGGAGAGGTAATTATGGATCGGGGCTTTCTCAAAGGTGCATTCATGCTGCGCATGATAGTCGGGATATTTTTTCTGACAACAGTGGTATCTCGCGCGGCAACTGCTGAGACAAGTAACCCGACAATTAGATACTATCTTTCCATTTACTCATATGACGATGGTGTTTTAAACCTCCCGCGTAACGCCCATACGTTTGCGGGCTTCATTGCG
>JBIIGV010000048.1:0-20813 GCA_044236265.1 Oligoflexales bacterium | reverse complement strand
TCTGGACTTGTCCGACAGCCGAACAGTTATCCGAGCGAGCTCAAGATCTTCGCTTTGAAAATAATCTTGAGGTCTGGCTGAAACGCGAAAACGCCGATGATGGAGGGGGCTTCCATAACTCGTCATCTCATGCACACCGAGGCGCGATTCCATTGCGACTTCGGATGACGATGCCTCCGAACCAATTCAACAAATTTGAAGAAACGCGCCCTCTTCCAATAGGAACCAAGCTAGCCATTTGGCAAGGTTATTTGCGCAATTTGCATCAAATTCCAGACAAAACGAGCCTTGGCATCTTATCTGGACTTGATCTTAGAGTATTGAAACGCCTCGCCAGAATCGGCCTCTTACTACCGCAGACGGCTGCGGCTTTAAAACTAACAGAGACATTATCAAAACCCCTACACCCTAACATGTCTCCTCCTAAACTTGCGCCTCGAGCCACGCCAAAGCAGATGGAAAAAATATCTGAAATTATTGGAAATTTATCTACAAACGAACAGCACCTTAACCAAGCGCTGCGACGTTTTACTCGTGCAATCTGACAGTTGGCCTGATACCATTTGGATTAAACTGAAGGATGGACAATCAATGAAATCACGCACTGCTTGCATATGGCTGTGTAGCGCTTTGTTTGCGTTATTATCTTGCAAAACACGCCAGCAATCATCAAAGCCCAAACATGTTTTCGGCAGAACTGCTGTTGCGCCATCGTCTCCACTAAATCCTTGTAAAGACGGCACTGATTATCCCGAGGCTGTCACATACGTAAAAGAGCTTGCCAACTGGATCATGGCAAGAAATCCAGAAACTTTTACCGCTGACTACAGCCCTGCAAAATTTTGTTTTGTCGTGTCTGACTTAGCGGGACTTAATGCTCACTCCGATCCCGCCACTGGACTGATTACAGTCCGCGCTGAGATGGTTCGCATGTCTCCAACTACGGACGATGCACTTGCCGCAGTACTAGCCCACGAACTAGCGCACGTGACCATGCAACACAGACGAAGAGAGCCCGCGGCCGCAGACTTACCCAAAGACCTTGATCTAGCCGAGCTATCTCGCCGGCAGGTTGCGCAGAAAACTTGGCAAATAAAAATCGAAAGTGCACGCACGGGCGTTATTGATGATGCTTTAAGATCAGGATTCATTGAAAACACTTCTGTCCTTATGAAAGATCATGATCTTTGGCAGCGAATTGTTCCTTACCTGGGGCAGATTGACAAAGGCAGTTACGAGCAAGCAGCGAAGGCCTTCTCAAAGATGGATGAGCAGTTTGGTATCGCAATAAAAAATCCACACTATGACTCTATGTCCACCTGGCGAATGCTGGATTCAATTATTTTAAACTTTGATCAACTGTCGGCCAGCATTCCTAATTTCCAAAACTTTATCAAAACCGATACCTCCACCTGCCTGCCGGAGAACATTTGTCAGGACCGAAAAAATCTCGAATCGATTTTTAAATATATTGAAAGCAAACTTCGCCCAACCATGGACGCGACCTGTGGCATACACCTTGATCCGAAAGACGATCCAAATCATTATGCGCCGTGGATGCAGTGGATGGAACAGCAAGCTGATGAAGTGGGCTTTGAGCTTTATCTGAGAGCAGGTCTTTCTGCCGTCCACTACACCACATTTCTTGAATCCCTCATGGTCGCAGACAAGAAGTTCGATATTTGTGTCGAAAACATAAAAAAATCCAACTGGAAAGCACCCCGCATCACGGATGAATTCGTCGACGGACATCCGCCATATTGCTTTCGATACGAAAACTTGACCATTCAAGAAATGCTAAAACATGAAAAGGAATATACTGAACTCGCAACGAAGGCTATGCTCCGCGCGGTACCGGAATTACTGGAATTACGCAATGCGGCACACAGCGCGCTAACACCAAAAACGTAATTATAGCCCTGTTACCTTGTAATTGATTTCAGTCCACTGAGTTGTGGTTCATCTGCGATCGAATTGCTGCTTCCAACACGTCACTCCAAATGTGGACTGCCTGCAAATCCTGTTTTGAACTCCAAGGATAATGGAAAAATCCAGCCCTAGTGAAATCCAGTCCCGAAATCTGCATTTTAATTCGATCACCAGCTAGAACCAGTGGCACTCCTCGAAGTCCCGCCAACACCAGGTAGCTCACATTATTGCAAAGATACTTACCAGGGGTCTCCTCGTCCGATGTCCGCACGTCAAAACCTGGCATTTCCTTGCGAATTATGGATTGAGTGGCCTCAACCAGTTTGGTCGCATTCCATGTCATCTTAAGAACAGCGGGACCGTCTTTCAAAATCTCTGCTTCACTAGTTTGACTTCCAGAGACTGGGGTTACCGAGCTCTGAGAACCATCCGCCTCGTACCCATGGGACGGCATAGCAATGTTGACGGCATGATGCTCCCATGTCCCCATCTCATGCTCGCGGCCATCCATTCCTGCCATAATAATAAGGTTTGGACGAAACAACTGAGCTTCATGGAGGTAGATAGCCGCAGCGAGATCCCAAATGACCGAAGCCGAAACCGCGCAAACCTCAACCCGAAGGCCACCAATAGTAACGACGTCCTGACGAGTGATTCCGTCTGCATCGTCTTTGCTAATGATAGGCGATATCAATCCCGACTGCGATTGATTGAATCTGTCAGCAAAATTCATGGCCACAAGACTGGACGTGTTGAATTCGACGCCGCTAAATGGGCCAAATCCAGTCAACATAACCCTGTAATCAGATTTCGTAGGACTATCAAAATGACAATGCTTTTTCTTGTATTTATAAGCTTCAAATCGACTGGCCACGGCATCATTATCAGCTCCGAGGTCAGTTAAAACCTCACTCCTGATTACGGCAGTAGAACGGCAATCACAAAGAGTCGCTAGTACCGCAATCAGAAGCGCATGTCGCAATAGAGTATATTTGCAACCAATCATAGGTTTCTTAATTCACCCAAAACCGCCTCGGTGTGGCCTTCAACTGAAACCTTAGGCCAAACATAAGCCACACGTCCCGACGGATCGATCAAAAAAGTTGCTCGTTGAATTCCCATCTTCTTTTTTCCGTACATGTTTTTCTCGACCCAGACGCCATATGCCTCAGCAACTTTGTGATCTTCATCAGCCACAAGGATAAAATCTAGGCCGTATTTTTTGCGAAACTTAGCATGACTTTCAATAGAGTCAGGACTTACGCCAATGACAACGGCACCAGCATTCATCAGCTTGTTTTTATTTTCTTGGAAGGAACAGGCCTCAACGGTGCATCCTGGCGTGTCATCTTTAGGATAGAAGTAAAGCACAACGTTCTTGCCGCGAAACTTTGACAGGCTGACCACTCCGCTCGTATCGGACTTTAAAGCAAAAGCAGGTGCCAATTGACCGACTGCGGGCATTCCCTGAAGAACCTTGCTACCGGAAGATTTGAGTTTTGGGGTTTTCTTTGAAACCGTCTTTTTAACTGTGACTCTCTTGGATGTTGACTTTGTGCCAACTGCTTTTTTAACAGGTTTTTTTACAGCTTTCTTTGCTGCTGGCTTCTTAGAAACTTTTTTTACGGTTTTTTTTGTTGTTTTTTTTCTTGATGGACTTAGCGATGTCATGAAGTCTCCACATTATTAATGGTTGTTTGAATGGTCGATCTTGAGTCTTTTTGGTATAGTTAAACTATGTACACTATAGCCACTTACTAGACATTGAGGAACCATGAAAACACTCGTGCTTGGAGCCTCCGATAAGCCCGATCGCTACTCTCATAAGGCAATGCTGATGCTTGAAAGCCATGGTCATGAGGTCGTTTTGGTTCACCCGACTCTGAAATCTATTGGCACACGTCCGGTCATATCTGACCTGCAAATGGTGAAGGATTCTATTGATACCGTAACCGTTTATTTAAATCCCTCTACAAGTGACTCTCTTGAAACAGCATTAAAGACGCTCCATCCGCGTCGGGTCATCTTCAACCCGGGGGCAGAAAATCCAAGACTTGCTAGAGGTCTTCGCGCTGTAGGGATCGAGACTGAAGATGCATGTACACTTGTTTTGCTGCAATCAGGTCAGTTCTGACGCGAAGGGTGATGCCATGGCTGCTTCGAATAACGAGCAAACTATAGAGATTCGACTTGAAGTTATCGCTGCGTCTGCGGAACCCACCTGGGCTGACAATTGGAATTTTCGCTCATACTTGTTTCAGAATGTCCCGTCGGAGTTGGTAGACCAAACCGTTCATACTTTAAATAAAGAAATCTCATCAAAAATTGATTGCACCAAATGCGGACATTGCTGCCGTGAAATTCAGCCATTCATGGATGCTAACGACATTGCTCAAATGGCAGAAGGTCTTAAAGAAACATCGGAAAAAATTTTAGCCCAGACAAAGCCCGAAGATCACAACTGTGTCTCGTTTTTAAAAAAACCTTGCCCCATGCTGAAAGACAATAAGTGTACGGTCTACCAGTTTCGTCCTCGTGATTGCCAAGAATATCCTCATTTGGATAAACCCGACTTTCTTGCAGGTTCGGTGGGCACAATCGAAAATTACGGAACCTGCCCCATCGTATTTAATGTCTATAATCGTTTGAAGACAGCCTTTTCATACGATCCAAATATTGACTATATAGGCGACTCAAATCCTGAGGATATGTTTTAGTCTGAATTATTTTTTCAATAAATCTGGACGTCGCTCGCGAGTTTTAATTGTCGATTGAGCGAGTCTCCACTCCCGAATAGCTTTGTGATCACCTGACAGCAAAATATCCGGAACTTTTTGCCCCTGCCATTCGGCTGGCCGGGTGTAACTTGGATACTCAAGCAAGCCCTGTAATCCTATTCCAAATGAGTCTTCGATTGCACTTTGTTCATCCCCAAGAACACCGGGAACCAAACGTAGAAAGCTTTCCGCCATCAGTAAGGCTGGTAATTCCCCACCGGCGTAAATCACGTCACCAAGCGAGTATTCTTCATCAACACAGGAATCCAAAAATCTTTGATCGGCCCCTGCAAATCGTCCGCAAATAAAGACGACTGAGTCATTGGAATTAGAAAGCTGCTTGGCGACCTCTTGAGTCCACAACTTTCCAGTTGGTGACGTTGAAATCACTTTTATTGATTTTTCAACTCCGATTTTTGCACGCGCAGCCTCAAGGGCTTGATTCAGACAGTCAGGTCGCAGAACCATGCCATCTCCGCCGCCGTAGGGAGCGTCATCGACAGAGCCATGTTTGTCTGCTGCATAATCACGCAAATCAATGGCAAATGTGCTTGCAATGGCCTTCGACTCGGCCGAACGAAAAACACCAAAAACCTTGTAGGCCTCTATTATTTTCGGATGAATTGTTATGAAGGATATTTGTCTCATGCTTTATTTCTTTTTGCGCGCATTCCAGATCTCTTCAAATGTCGACGCCGGAACAACCAACTTAAGTCGATTGTCGTTTCGCTCAAAATTCATATCCACATAAGCAGGAATCACGGGAATCTCAACGTCTGCAGATTTGGCTTGATTGAGGACAATCAAATTAATGGACGCAGGCATTATCACCACATCGGCAACAGAACCCATCTCGATATTTTCGCAATCATAAACAGAGCGACCTACCAAGTCTTTCAGCAGGAACTCTTTAGAGTCATCAATCTCTATTTCAGACGACTTGACCCAAATTGATAATCCGCGAAGTGCCTCTGCAGCAGTTCTATCCCCAGCGAGAGAGCACTTAATTAAAGGTCGATCGCGCTGCCAACTCACAGATATCACTTGTGCGAGCTTGGCATCTTCTGCTGACCTGCCGATCAAGATCGTCTTTATATTGGCCGGAAATGCCTCATCGCGACCCGAAACGTAAAAAGAGCCTTGGAGTCCCAAAGCTCTTCCTACAGTTCCCAACTTAAGAAACATTACTTAGCAGGCTTCTTAGCTGCCGCTTTTGGTGCTGCTTTGGCCGCTTTCGGGGCCTTAGCTTTTGTAGCGCCGCCAGCTTTGGCAGCGGTTGTTTTAACACGCTCAAGCTTCACGCCTTTTTTGTTCAACAGAACCTTCAGCGTGTTGCTGACAGTCGCACCAACACCGTACCAGTAACGTAAACGAGCCTCATCAACCACTAAAGTGGATGGCTCAGTAGCTGCGTCATAGTAGCCAAGCTTCTCAAGAAACTTCTTGGTAGCAGAGGCGCGGCTGTTCGCAGCGACAATGTGATAAAAAGGGCGATGAGCGTTACCGTGGCGCTGCATGCGAAGGGTGGTTGCCATGAATCCTCCAAAATTCGTAAACTAATACGAGGGGTTACATCAAGCTCCGGACTATCTCCGAAGAATCTCCGAGGTGCTTGGGGTACCGCCCCGAAAGCTGATCCGTCAAGGAAGCAGTGCTATAGCATGCAGCTGGCCTAGATTTCAAGAAAAAATGATATGAAATACGCAAGGGCCCGAGTTTCAGGGCTCAAAAATGCTTAGCTGCCCGGGGTTAACCAACTCCATCTCTTCCTTGCACTTGGGGCACTCAGGATTTAGAGCTTTGGGGTCGGGCTGGGGTGAAAACTGACTATCCGTGACTCGGAGATCCTCCTGATGCTGGCATGCGTAGCATTCATAAGGAATCATGGCACTGATCACCTGAGCCGACCTCGACTTGATGCCCCTCAGGGCCGGAATGATGGCTATTTGATCCGACACCACAACGGGACACTCCAAATATTTCAGTGTCTTATCACCCCATTGAACCATGAAACGCATCCAGGACCTGAGTCCTACGGAATTGACCCGCTCAACACCTGACAAATTGAGAGATAGAGGGGCCTCTTCCTGGAGAAGAGGCGAAAAGTCAGCATTCTCATCGATCACGCCGGAGAGAAAAACGACGCCTGCAGAGCGTGTAATTTTCATTGTCATGTCCGGCTGTTCCCTTTGTGGCAAAAATAAATCATACTAAAAGTAACTGATCTTAAAAAGAAAATCAACGGACTGCGGAATTGTGGGCAATTCCACATTGAGCAGAATCGGGGGTCTTGTGAAGGTAAAATTTTGGGGGACTCGCGGTTCGTTACCTCAAGCGATGTCCAACTCCGAACTAGTGTCCATTCTAGGAGATCTGCTCACAGAAGCAGAAAAGAAGGGACTCAAAAGCCCGGCCTCCATTAAAGAAGCCATCGAAAAGGGCCAGTTATCTCATCCAATTAGCTACGGTGGAAACACCACGTGCACAGAGGTCAGTCACGGAGACGATCTAGCATTTGTCGATATGGGATCAGGTCTCAGAGAGGCTGGGACGCACCACATGGCCTCCGGCCGCAAAATTTTCCATATTTTTCTCACTCACATGCACTGGGACCACGTCATGGGGCTTCCTTTTTTCGTTCCGGTCCACGTTCCTGGCCACACCATCAAAATCTACCATGTTCATCGTAATGCCCCAGAAGCAGTGAAAATCAATTTTAACGGTGTCAACTTCCCTCTAACGTTCGAACAGCTCGGCGGCAAAATCGAGTTCGTCCAGCTTAAGCTCTATGAGCCTCATCAGCTAGGCGCGATGAAAGTCACCCCATTTGTTTTGGATCATCCGGGTGGATCGTTTGGTTTCAGATTTGATGTTGACGGGAAATCCTGCGCGGTTGGTGTTGACGGAGAATTCAAACGGATGTCTCGAGAGGAACTCGGTAAAGATCTGGTCTATTACCAAAACCTAGACATGCTTATTTTTGATGCACAGTACGAAATTGCAGAATTAGCAAGCCGTTTCGATTGGGGACATTGTTCTCCGAATATCGGAGTGGATCTAGCTCTGCGCGAGACCATTAAAAACCTGGTTTTTACGCATCACGATCCTTGGGCAAATCCTGCGAAATTACGACGCATGTACAAAAGTGCAGCGACCTACGCAAAGTCACAGCTCGGAGCCTTCAAAAGCCAATGGGAAGCTGCATCTCAGCCTAGCGGGCCAAATCTTATAACCGCTTGGGACGGCTTGACAATTGACCTCGACAAGGCCTGATATCCAAGACTAAACTCCATCCCCGGAAACCATTACTGGGGAGGACTTGTGGGTATCTGGAGATACGTCCCTTTTCTATTAGTTTTGCTTGGCTTTACGTCAAAGGTTGAAGCTGTTGATCAGCCCATACTCTCAGGAATGATCCAACGCGGTTCCAGCGTTAGCTCGTTTACGCTTACCGTAAAGATTGGCTCTGTCGAAAAATTTGGACCTCAGTCTGGAGAGACAGACCTATTTAGAAACCGCATACGAGTTTACATCAATGGCAAGTCTGATGCCGTGCCAATTCAAGGTGATCCACCAGTGGCGGCAATGCCATTTTATGTTTCCCAAAGTAATGAACTCCAGATCACCAATCATGCGTCAAATGCCAACCTGAGAGACTTTACGTACACGCTGCTCATCTCAGCAAACAGCTACTCGGATTTTAAAACCTTTCTGGATGAAAACGGTGGAAAATCTCTCAAGTTAACTGTGAAGTACCTAGAAGGTACAACTGAAGTCACAAAGAAAGAAAACGAGGTCATTTCGATAAGTTCTGCTGTAGTCAGCTCTGCTCCAGAAAGCGTGATTGCAAAAGGGACCCACAGGGAGCTCGTTCTTGCTTGGTCTACTTCGGCAACTGTCACTTGGTCCGGAACCACCCCGTCTACAAAGCCCTCAAACATAACACTGATAGCCATCGACAAATCGGCAACACTGACAAGTTTGCCAGCTTATATCTTCAATGAAACAGCGGACAGCGATAGCGAAGCGGCAGACGGCACCTGCAGCTTTTCAGCTGGCTTTGGTGATGGAACCGCATGTGTCACCTGCTCGGATAGCAAGGCCTACCTGAACACCGAGGAACTGCAAAGCCTATCGACCTCTGGTGTGTATATTGCTCAAGCGTCTGCAGATAGTGGGCTGGCGTCCATTTCTGGATTAGACAATGGCAAATCATATGCCGTCTTTGCCTACTATGAACCAGGTGGACTGAACCGAAGTGCTTGCGTTTCTGCCAGCCCCCAAGCTAACACAACTTACTCGGAACTTAATGGCGAGGATGATGCAACCTTGTCTGACCCTAAATGCTTCATCGCCACAGCTGCCTATGGCTCACCACTACACAAAAACTTGAAGCCACTGCGCTGGTTCAGAGATCACGTCCTCTCAACATTTGAGATTGGTCGAAACTTTATTGATTGGTACTACGAAAACGGTCCCGTTGCGGCTACTTACGTAAGCAACTCAGCAGTGCTGCAGATTTTAGTTCAAGGTGCACTTTGGATCCCCGTTTTCCTTCTCTCTCTTTGGATGGCATTTGCCAATTCAATGGTGGCGTTCCCAGAGAACTCCCTGCTCATCGTGACATGTATTGCGGTGGCCATTGCTGGATCCATGTTGTTACGCAAAACGCGGGGAGACAGATAAATATGCTTCTTCGCCATTCGGTATTTCATGATGCACTTTTCCCGTCTGACCTTAACGTCACTGGCAGTGCGTCATCCTCAAACGATGACTTTGCGTTGAGGCGAATTGTACATTTTTCATTGCCACCAACGACATCGCTCCATGACACGCCGCTTGTTTTATTTGACACCGAGACAACCGGTTTGGACAGCGAACTCGATCGCATCATCGAATTCGGAGCACTCAAAGTCGTCGGCGGAAAAGTCGTAGACGAGTTCTGGAGCTTTGTTCGGACAGACATCGAGCTCACCCAAAATATTGTTAATTTGACAGGTATCACACAAGATATGCTTATCGGGCAGCCAGACATCAACGATGTGCTGCCTAAGTTCTTAAAGTTTGTCCGGGGCTCAATTATTGTGGCTCATAATGCCGAATTCGACATGTCAATGTTGAAGGCTGCTGGTAATCGCCAAGGACTAGAAATCCAATGGCCATGTTTTTGTACGTTAAAACTAGCCCGCAAAGTTCTGCAAGGTCTCCCAAGGTATAATTTGGACACACTAGCTGAACACTTTAAACTTAAATTCGAAGCGCGACACAGGGCTGTAGGGGACGTCAAAGTACTAAACGGAGTGCTTCAGGAAATTTTGGAAAACGATGAACTCGGTATTTCAACCTGGGGCGATGTTGTCGACTGCGTTGTTGTTTAACAATAAATGTTGGATCAGAATAAAAAGGCAAAGTGCAGTTCATGAAAATTCAAAGTCAGATACAAACCAACACCCCTGAGTTCATTGCAAATCAATCGTCCCTGTTGAAGTTTGTGACAGAATACGAAGAAAAAATTAGTGACACCATTGCCAGACCACCGTCTACATCAAACCAAGCTAAACTTTCTGCTCGTGAGCGCGTCCGCAAACTGATTGATCCGGGCACCGAGTTCATGGAGCTAAGCTCACTGGCAGGTGATGGCCTGTACGAAGACAATGTGCCATCAGGTGGAATAGTGACCGGCATCGGAATGGTCTCGGGTAAAGCGACAGTTATCGTTGCCAACGACCATACAGTAAAAGGTGGAACATACTATCCCATCACGGTGAAGAAACATCTTCGCGCCCAAGAAATAGGACTTCAAAACAAACTCCCCTGCATCTACCTGGTGGATTCGGGCGGCGCATTTCTTCCCATGCAGGACGAAGTATTCCCCGATAAAGACGACTTTGGCCGTATTTTTTTCAATCAAGCACGCATGAGTGCTGCCAGCATTCCACAGATTTCCTCGGTGCACGGCTTCTGTACCGCTGGGGGAGCCTATATCCCGGCCATGAGTGATCAAAGTGTGATCGTCCGTAAACAGGGCACAATCTTTTTAGCTGGTCCTCCGTTGGTTAAGGCTGCCACTGGAGAAGATGTTACCGCCGAGGAACTGGGCGGCGCGGATGTCCACACAGGGATTAGCGGCGTGGCTGATCATATTGCAGACAATGATGAGCACGCTCTTGCGATCATTCGTGACATTATCAGACACATGGGCAGACGGCAAATTGCCCCTGTTCAGCTTGCAGATCCGAGACCACCTGCATACGATCCAGATGAGATGCTCGGGCTCATACCAAGTGACTCAAAGAAGTTTTTCGACGTACGCGAGGTTATAGCACGTATCGTCGACGGCAGTGAGCTGTTCGAATTCAAGAAGAACTACGGCACAACTCTCGTAACAGGTTTTTCACACATAAATGGGATACCGGTCGGCATCCTTGCAAATAATGGAGTTTTGTTCTCTGAGAGCGCGCAAAAGGCCGCACACTTTATTGAAGTCTGCAGCCAGGAAAAAATCCCGCTCGTATTTTTGCAGAACATCACAGGGTTCATTGTCGGAAAAAAATACGAGCACGGTGGCATTGCTAAAGACGGCGCCAAGATGGTCCACGCCGTAGCGAATGCAAACGTCCCCAAGATCACCATGGTCATTGGTGGAAGTTTTGGAGCAGGAAATTACGGTATGTGTGGTCGAGCATATGACCCACGTTTTCTTTGGATGTGGCCAAACGCGCGGATATCGGTCATGGGTGGCGAACAGGCTGCCGACGTGCTTGTAACTGTAAAACAGCAACAGTTGGCGAGAAAAGGCCAGAATATGTCTGATGCAGAAATCAGAGAGATGAGAGCTCCCATTCTCGAAAAATATGCTCGAGAAGGAAGTGCGTATTACTCGTCCGCAAGACTTTGGGATGATGGAATCATTGACCCACGTCACTCTCGCAAAATTCTTGCCATGTCGCTGGCGTCGACTCTTCACCACGATTGGGATGAGACCAAGTTCGGAATTTTCAGAATGTAAGGCCTGGTGAAATCACCAGCTAAGGGAGCTTTTATTTTTATGACGCGAAAGAAAACAATCAGAATCGGTAACGCAGGAGGATACTGGGGAGACGATCCAGGCGCTTTATCGCTTCAAGTTAACGGTGGCCACCTTGATTATATCTCCATGGACTTCTTGGCCGAAATCACGATGTCCATCATGCAGAAGCAACGCTCCCACGATCCAAAGCTCGGCTACGCCCGTGACTTTGTCTCAATGCTGGAAGAGGTTCTGCCGACTCTCCTAAAAAACAAAACAAAAATTATCACCAATGCAGGCGGTGTCAATCCGGTGGCCTGCGCAGAAGCGATTGCGTCATTGGCGACGAAACTTGGGCTGAAACCAAAAATTGCTATTGTCCATGGCGATGACATCCTGACACAACTTGATGATCTACGTGGCAAGGGCTGCGCCTTTAAAAATATGGAAGATGGACGCGAATTTTCGACGGTTGCCGGCAAAGTTGAGGCGGCCAATGTATACTTTGGCGCTGGTCCAGTTGTGGAAGCTTTAAAGTGGGACCCTGACATCATTGTTACCGGTCGCGTCACTGATACTGGAATCACTGTCGCAGCCATGATTCATGAATTTGGCTGGAGCAACAAAGACTGGGACAAGCTTGCTGCTGGGATTGTGGCAGGCCATATTATTGAATGTGGATGCCAATCCACAGGCGGTAACTTTACTGATTGGCACCTCATTCCAAGCTTCAATAAAATGGGTTACCCCATCATTGAAATGAATGATGACGGCACATTCGTTGTCACAAAACATCCGGGAACAGGCGGCCTGGTATCCGTTGATACCGTTCGCGAACAGCTATTCTATGAAATGGGAAATCCTAAAGCCTACATTACGCCAGATGTCGTCGCAGATTTTGCTTCCATTCGCCTCGCCGCGGACGGCAAGGATCGCGTTAAAGTAGCAGGAGTAAAAGGCTATGAACCAACTCCCCTTTACAAAGTTTCAATGGCTTATCAGGATGGATATAAGGTCCTTGGAACCATCTGCATATCTGGACCCCATGCTCGAAAAAAGGCTGAGCAGTTCTCGGAGATTTTTTGGAGCAAGGTCGGGAAAAACTTCGCTGCAATAGAAACAGAATTTTTTGGTTGGAATGCTTGTCACCGCAGCCTTGGACACAGCGAAGACGGTAATGAAATCATTTTGCGCGTTGGTGCCCGTGACTCTGATCAAGCCAAACTGCGCAAGTTCAGTAAAATGGTTCCCGCACTGATACTGAGCGGTCCTCCTGGAGTTTGTGTTTTGGGAGGCGCTCCAAAACCAACAGAAGTCGTTAGCTATTGGCCAGCACTCATGCCCAAATCAGCTGTTCGTCCCCGCGTGGCTTTGTATGACGGCGGCGTCAAAGAGGAGCGACTTGTGGATGCCGACGTCATAGGTAATTTTGAAGCTCCAACGATGGAGACGCAGGTGGCTAAGTCTGCTTCGAAACCTGTCAGCTCAGCCATCAAAGAAGGTTGTGGAACAACATCTGTGCCACTGTCAACCATCGCATTGGGCCGATCCGGAGACAAGGGTGATATGGCCAATATTGGCATCCTAGCTCGAAGTCCTAAAGCCTTTGCGTGGCTTGATCAATGGTTGACCGCTCAACGCGTCAAAGACCTTTTCCAGGAAATCTGCTTTGGCTCAGTCGTTCGCTATAAACTGGACAACATGAACGGCTATAATTTTCTTTTAGACGCGTCTTTGGGTGGAGGCGGAACGTTGACGCTCAGAACCGACGCTCAAGGCAAAACATTTGCGCAAGCCCTTCTCAGACAGATGGCGCCTGTTCCAAACGATGTCCTTGAAGATGTTCGCAATCATCAAAGGGCGTAAACGATGTCGCAATCTGATCAAACAGTGCTTTCGTTCACCAATCTTGAAAAAGATGGTCGCATCGCTCACCTCACCCTAAATAGACCAGAGCAGGCGAACGCCTTCTCCGCACAAATGATGGATGAGATCACGCGACACGCGACGGCGTTGAGCACCATGACAGACATCCGAACGGTCATCATTTCCGGCGCCGGAAAGCATTTTTCGGCAGGCGCCGACTTGGCATGGATGAAGCAGGCCGCAGACCTGACTTACGAGCAAAACATTGAAGACGCGACCAAGCTTCGCAAGATGTTCGAGTCAATTATTGCGATTGATGCCCCTAAAGTTGCTGTGATTCGTGGCGCAGTTTACGGCGGAGCGGTTGGTTTAGTCGCATGCTGCGATTTTGCGATCGCCGATGAAAATTCGAAATTTTGTCTAAGCGAGGCGAAGCTAGGGCTACTACCAGCCGTGATTGCGCCATATTTGATGCGCAAAATGAACCCTGGACAACTTCGTCGCATGGCATTGACAAGCCGCGCTTTTGATGTGAACGACGCAAAACAATTTGGTCTTATAGAAATCGTGACATCAGAATTGGATGACGCGGTATACGATGAGGTCAAATCGCTACTCGGTTGTGGTCCGGAGGCTCAAAAAGCCATCAATCGCCTCTTTGAAAGCCTGCGCGCCAAAAGTTTTGCTCAATGTGACGAAACGGTTCAGGCAATTGCCAAGGCTCGAACAGGGCGAGAGGGGCAAGAGGGCCTGCGATCATTTTTTTCTAAGTCTACAGCTCCATGGGTGCGGAGTGTAAAACACGCTGACATTCAGGAAAAGTTATAAGGGTTGCTCCACAATGAATGCATCTCACAGCCACTCTCGGATCAAAAAAATATTTATTGCCAACCGCGGGGAAATCGCCCGTCGCATCGCAACAACCGCAAAAAAAATGGGGATTGAAACGGTTGCAATCACGGATCGCCAGGTGCCGCCTGCATATCTTGCTGACGTTGTAACACAATTTGTTCACGTCAAAGAGGAGACCACTCAAACCTATCTTAATCCCGCGCTCATGGTTGAATATGCAAAAGCTAGTGGTGCCGATGCGGTACACCCCGGTTTTGGATTTCTCTCGGAAAATGCGGGCTTTGCCGAGGTTGTCGGCAAAGCAGGGCTGACTTGGATTGGCCCACGGCCAGGTGCCATTGACGCCATGGCAAGTAAAGCCACAGCGAGAGGACATGCAGAAAAGGCTAATGTCCCCTGCCTTCCTGGACTGAATGGTCTTGACCTGACTCAAGGCGAGACGGCAGCAATCCGCCAGCTTGAGTCCTTCGCTGAAAAAACTGGATTTCCATTATTGATCAAAGCGGCCTATGGCGGCGGCGGCAAGGGCATGCGAGTTGTAAATAAACAATCAGAACTGGCCGATAATGCCCGACGTGCCGCCGCAGAAGCGGTGAGCTCATTCGGTAACGGCTCTTTGATCGTTGAAAAATACTTACCTGCTCCACGCCATGTCGAAGTGCAAGTTATGGCGGATAAGCATGGTAATGTTTGTATTTTTGGCGACCGCGACTGCTCCCTGCAACGTCGCCACCAGAAGATTCTTGAAGAAGCTCCAGCACCAAATCTTCCGCCCGAGGTACGCGATGCGATGCATGCGGCAGCAAAAGGCTTAGCGTTAGGCGTTGGCTACGACAATGCTGGTACAGTTGAATTTCTTGTTGATGAGACGAATCGGCATCATGTGACTTTTTACTTCCTTGAAATGAACACCAGACTTCAAGTTGAACACACCGTAACGGAGGATGTGTTTAACGTGGACTTGGTAGAGTGGCAAATCAGGGTGGCCAGGGGTGAGGAGTTACCTCAAGAATTCAAAAACATGAAGCCGCGCGGTCACTCAGTTGAAGTCAGGATTTATGCTGAAGATCCTGGCACCAATTTTTTCCCGGCACCCGGACCCGTGAGAGCATTTGCTCCAGCATCTGGTCGCGGTATTCGCTGGGAGATTGGACTGGATACCGTCGACGAAATTACGACGGGTTTTGACCCCATGATTGCCAAGCTTGTTTGCTCAGCGGGGGACCGGAAGCAGGCTCTTGAACTCGTGGCTCAGACACTGGAAAGGACCCTCTTCGCTGGTCCGCGAAATAACATTCCGTTCCTGATTTGGCTGACCAGACACCCAGAGATTGTTGAGCGTCCGAGCAACACCCATTTTATTGGCAGCCACGTAGAAGACGCTCTCAGCTGGGAGACATCTGCGCGGAATTCATTGGCTATCGATCAGGAGAGTCTGATGCTAGCTCTGGAGGGGCGTCGCGTTTTGATTCCTGATAGCACCGCACACACGGCTCTCGGATATCCGTCCCACATCAACGTGACCGCCTCGGCGTTTGCCCAGGCAGCGCAGAGACCAGCAGGCCATGAATCTATTTCAACCCAAGTAACGGCGAAATACTTAGCGTGGAGCCCTAAGGAACCACGATCCATCAGTCGGTACGGATTTGGACGTTACGAGTCAGGCCAAAAGTTGTCGAAGGCATTCAATTTCGTTGTCCATCAAGCACCAAATCGAACTGAGTATTGGATTGGATTACATGGACACAACTGGGTTCGCGTGGATGAACGCGCATCATCTGGAGGATCAGGAGGCGCTGGCACTCAGGGTGATGGCATGTCCGCCCCCGTGCCTGGGAAGATTGTGCAAGTGCTAGCCAGCAACGGGCAAACCATTGAGCCTGGACAAGTTTTATTTGTACTGGAAAGCATGAAGATGCAGTTTGAGGTCAAGTCCTCAAAATCTGGAACCGTTGGGCATATTCTCGTTAAGGTGGGTGACCAAGTGATGGCCGGTCAAACTCTCGGAGAATGGACTAACACTTAAGTCGCCTTCTCCAACATAACAACCCCTAGTTGGCGGCTATAGGCATCCATGCGTTCAGGCGGAATGATGAAACTGAAGAGCCCAAACCAGTCTGGTCTTCCGATGGAGCGACCGCACCGATCAGACTCTTCTTTGAGGGTTGTGCTCTCTTTGACCTTCCAGCCGAGACCTGCAAAATACTGAAACCAGTTTTCAACCTTGAAAACCATCTGAGCATGGCGCATCCGCCACATGATCCAAAGTTTTGGAATCCCCGAGGCGTATCCACCTTGCCGGTAGTCGTGGACCCAATATTTTACGCACGATAATTGATGTAAGCTTTTAGCTAAACTCTCCACATCAGGGTTAGACAAATAAGGAAGTACACCTTCTGTCAAAATCAGAGTTGGCTCATTTGTTGCGTTGAGTTCGTCAAAAAATCTTTGTCTTTCATTAAGATCTGTCAAATTGACTCCCACACGTGTCAACGGTAGTAGCGGCATCTCGGATTTTAGAAGGTTATTTTTATGATCGATAAGACCAGGAAAATCGACCTCCAACCACGAGACTTGCACCGACAGTTTTAGACGATACGGACGTGTATCAAGACCAGCGCCGAGATTTACAATTCTGGTGATACCACTGTTAACGGCACTGATTATCATGTTATCGATAGCCACAGTTCGCATGGCCATCATCCAAGACATAAAATCGCCTCCGGCCATTTTCTTTGCGATTTGCTCGCCGCGTGGACCGGCCAATTTCAGTGACAGTGGATCTTTATAAAGCGCGTCTGGACGCGTCCCCTCGCAAGCTCTATGGACTGCCACCCATAGAGCTGTGTCCGAAACATCCTTTATCCCACTCATAGATTTCCCCATTGAGCCTTACGTTTTCAGCTTTCCCCACCAAATGGAGTTTTCCGAAATAACGATCTAATGATTTTAATTTTTGGACACTTGGACCTTTACGACACCCTCGAGCCGAAGCCCATGGTATCATAAATGAAAGTCTGCGGAATACTCTCAGACTCAGCTGTAAGTGATGGAAATTTATATGAACACCAATATCCAAAGATTTTTACGCGAGTCAGGACTTAAAGTTCTGGCCGTGTCACGCATGAACTCCTGTGAATACTCAGTCGTCATGTATTTACTAAACGCTGCCATGACGGGTCTTGAGAATTTAATCACCACGGAAAACGAACTAAGCTCCATCATTGGACACAGCCCCCGTGAGGTCCGTCAGGCGATTGAAGAGCTAGAGGCTCGCAATATTATCAAATCCAGGTATGGTGATGGATCTCAAGCGCCAAAATTTCAAAGTCTTAGTTTAGGCATTCAGTGGGATCTTAGTCGCTGGAAGCTTGGACTCAAAGAAGTACCCACCCATCACGAAGCTGTGATTCTTCCATTCCGTCGAGGATTTCCAAAGCTCTCCGTGGTGGAAGGAAAACGACATGAAGACCACAGTGATAAACCTGTAATTCACAAGGCACACTCAGACGAGGACACCACTCAGCGCATTATCGATGCGTTCTCCCGTGGTCGAGAGCTGGATGAGCATGAACGAAAAATTAATAAACAGGTCGCAGAAGCATTGGGCGCCGCGCACCCCGTCGACCAAATTCTGGTCATGATTCGCCACTTTGATCATCGAATTCCAACTCTATCATTGCTTGCATCTAACTGGGATCACTACGTCGAGCAATATGAGCATGAGCATCAAAAGCTTGATCTATTCGGACAGCGTCAAAAGCAGCATGAGCTGGACCAAAAGGTTCGCGAGGCCGCCCAGCATGCTCTTGAACGTCGTGAGCAACTGGATTTATCGGAAGAGGAACTGCAGGTTTTGGATCTCCTTGCAAACCATCGGCATCCAAGACGACAGCTTTTTTGGGCTTATCAAATGCGAATTCGCTACCCAAAACTCACGGGATTTTTCACAGAAACACACAGTTTGATGCTACCGATCACACAAAGTGGAACGGTCGTTAAGCGGCCGACTGAATAATTCAATTAAGCATCGTTACTGACTCGATGGCAGAACACACCTGACATTGGCAGAATCAGAAAACTCCAGCTGAGAAGCCCCAGCGGTCCCCCAAACTCCATAAAAATAGCCCGGGGTATCCACCGAACTGACACCAGTTGCTGTCCACGTCCACGTGGATGCCCCAGGCGCGCTACTAGAAATGGGTGGCACTCCTAGTCTTCCGCCCATTGTGAGATCTTTGGGCTCCGCCGGGCCCTCAGTCAGACGTGCCTCAGCAGTAGTTTCAAATAATGTCGGAAGTCGCATGCCTTTGGAACCACAAACCTTGATATTTCCATGGAACCACATCGGTGCCTTCACCAGGAGGCTCGTCCAGCTTGTTAAATAATCGATCCCGGGTATATTTAATCTTACATTGGTCCCTGCGTTTAATGGTTGCTCTCCATTTCCGACATCATAGTAAAGGCAGGTGTTCGCTAGAGTTTTAGCTACATATACGGCTGGCGGACAGACTCGACCAACGATTGGACTCACTCTATTTTCGACCAAGAAATCCAGGTCACTCATTACATGTCCACCAGGAAAAAGTTTTTTCTGCCATACCAACGACCGATCACTACTCCATTGACCACGGGCGTTCAAAATCCTGTTCCCAGGCTTAGCTGCGGGACCCTCTCTCCAAATCAAACAGTCCACGGAACCATCTGCGCAAGATCCCAAATTAGCTAAATGAACAATAAAATTTGTTTCCTCAATCATAGCCTCCATGTTCAGCTTTTTTTCCGCCACGGCGTAGCAGCTGCCAGTCTTCGGACCGCCGCAGACCATTAGTTTTTGGGCCGGAGGTTTAATGCGGTACTTCATACGCGTAGGCTCGGACTGCTGACTTCCGCGACAAGCCACCACGTTCAGATAACTGATGGCACCATTTGAGAGCACCTCCATGAAGTCGGTAAATTCCTTGCTATCCTTGCAGTTTGCGCGTTCTTTGCTTCCCACCGTGTAGCGATAACTCACACCATCAACCACATTGATGACTGCTTTGACGGGAAGATCAAATTCCCCGCTTTCTGGTTTCACTTGTGGCGGTAAAAGATCCTCAGTCTTCGCGGGAAGCATCAATTGGAACACACCCAAACGATTCGTTTTAAACGAGAACTTTCCGTTTCGGATGCTGCCCCTGACATCAGTTAAAATTTCGGGCGCGTCACTTTCACACTTGCGACCAAAACACTTATGAACAACGCTATAATCACCCTCAGCCCGCTCATCCAAGGCCCAAAAGTTTTCAAAGCTCGCTAACCCAGTACCACCACTAACGGGAAGTGTAATGGTCATAGGAGACGACAGCTGGGAGTTCTCTCCTGCTGTCACCGAAACAGCAGACCCAGCTGGAAGAAAGGAGACGCCTGACGATGCTAACGCCGCATAGATGTCACCTTGTTGTGACACTGCCACGGTGGCTGGAATCGCCAATGCACCCGCAGGAATTAAAATGCTTGCATCACTTTTCGTGCAGGTTGCCTCTTGAAGAGCACCGGCAGCAGGATCAACCGTAAACTGGCACTCGTCCTCGCTCGTCCCCGCATCCGATAGAGACGTTATTTTTTCTGCCCCTGAGATGCGCGACTGCGCGTGATTTTGACTGAGGGCGCCAAGTCCGCACCTGGATAAAACCAAAATTGATATTAAGGCTAGACGCATACCCTCTCCCTCATTTCTCAGGGTCGGGTAGCGTCATCAACTACTTTAAATTTCAAACGACAGCGAACGTCAGGAGTGCAAGGGATTAAAACCATTGGATTTTATCGATGTCCCGATGGCCTTCGCCCCGGGAATTAAAGATGAACTGCCTACGAGGTACTTTGGCCAGCTGATAATTCAAAATATCAGGTCCCGAGCAGTCCTCGCATAAATTCGGAACTCTCGAAAGCGCGCAGGTCAGCGGCTTTTTCACCGACTCCAATATAACGAATGGGTATTTTAAACTGATCGGCGATTCCAATGATCACTCCACCTTTGGCGGTTCCGTCCAGTTTAGTTACCACAATACCAGTCACCTGCGTCACCTCACTGAATGCCTTGACTTGTTGAACCGCATTTTGCCCGGTTGTCGCATCCACGACAATCCATGTTTCGTGAGGCGCTTGCGTTAGTCCTTTACCTATGGATTTGTTGATTTTGGATAGTTCTGCCATCAACTCATTTTTATTATGAAGACGACCAGCGGTATCGATAATCAAGACGTCCATACCGCGCGCTTTGGCAGCCTGCACACCATCAAAAGCAACAGCTGCCGGATCTGCGCCTTGATGTTGTTTTATCACCGGCACATGATTACGCTCTCCCCAAACCATCAACTGATCGATAGCCGCTGCAC
>JBIIGV010000158.1:0-5954 GCA_044236265.1 Oligoflexales bacterium | reverse complement strand
ATTCTTCAGCAAGAGCTGTCGACCCGCCAGCTTGACCTCGAAAAAATGGAAAAGGCTGGAGAGGTCAGTGTATTGATCAAAGCTTCTAGAGAAGCAAATGTTGACGATATGTTGATCGCCATTGGTTACGGCAAACTAAATCCTGAGGATTTACTGGCACGCGCCTTTCCTCAAAAGCAAACTCGAACCCTGGCCGAAGCTGAGGCCGAGCAAATTGCCCGCGAAGAATCCTCGGATAAGACAGCCTCAACACAGGCGACGAAAAAAACAAGTCGCGGCAAAGGTATTATTGTTTCAGGACTCGATAACTTACTGGTCGCCATGGCCCGTTGCTGCAGTCCATTGCCTGGAGAGGACATCGTTGGTTTTGTAACCAGAGGCCGCGGAGTGACGATCCATCGATACGACTGCCCCCGCGCCCGGGATATGGACCCGGCCCGCAGAGTCGAGGCGACCTGGGGAAAACAATCAACAACAGACGCATCTGCCGATTTCATGACGCACCTTCGGATTGTCACGATAGACAAGCCTGGCATTCTCGCTGATATAACTACAATAATCAGCAGTGTCGGGGCCAATATCCAGAAGGCCCAAGTTCAGGTTGGCAAAGACGCCATGGGATATCTGGACTTTGAAGTGATGGTCAAGGACTCCGCTCAGTTGCAATTAATTATGCAAAAGATAGAATCTCACTCGGCCGTCATGCGCATTGAACGTAAGACGCCTGGGTATAACGTGAAAAAAAGAAAAAACAAGCGAAAGGCAACCACATGAAAACGCAGACTCTCTCCTCAGTCATACTGGCAGCCACATTATTTGCATCAAACGCTTTTGCAGCAGGCAAGGCGCGCGTTGAAGTTTCCGCCAAAAAGCTGGATGGCGATCGAGCTGAGTTCACGTTTAAAACCCTTGCTGCGGACGGACTGAAAATAAATTCTGACGGACCATGGAAACTTGAAATTAAAGACGGTGGCTCAGTTAAATTTGAAAAGCTCCAGATGAAACGCACCGAGTGGAAAGAGGCTGACGCAACATTCGTTCAACCTGGAAAAGTTAAACCCAAAAGCAATTCAACCCAGATCAGCTATAAGTTGACGGCATTTATTTGCACGCAAGACAAAGCTCAATGCTTTCGCGAAGTCATTGACAGCAAAGCCGATGTTAAGTGGTAAGAGACAATGAAGCCAATCACGCCTTACCAGGCTCCCGACATTGATACATTGAAAAAAAATGCATTTCGACCGGCGAAGGCCGTGATCACTGCCGGAATGCCCTACGCAAATGGCCCCATACACTTAGGTCATTTAGCAGGGGCGCACGTTCCGGCTGACATTTATGCACGCTGGATGAGAATGCTCATTGGTGAGGCCAATGTTTTATTTGTATGCGGAACAGATGATCATGGATCTACAAGTGAATTAGCGGCATTCCAGGCAGGAAAATCGATTCAAGACTTCATTGGTGACATACACAAAAAGCAAAAGTCTACGATGGATCGCTACTCCATCAGTCTCAACACTTATAGCGGCACATCGAGACCCGATTGTTTTCCCGTCCACAAAGATATCGCCCAAGACTTTCTTCGTAAAATCTATAAAAACGGGATGCTCGAAAAGCGAACGACGAAACAATGGTACGATCCGCAGCTAAACCGTTTTCTGCAAGACCGCTTTGTACGAGGAAAATGCCCAAATACAAAATGTGACAATGACTCTGCCTACAGTGACGAATGCGATCGATGTGGGTCACATTACGATCCAACAGAGCTTCAGAGCCCGAAAAGTGCGTTAAGCGATGCAACTCCTGAGCTACGCGATACTGTTCACTGGTGGCTCGACATGTGGAAAGTTTCTGACACCCTCCGTCAATGGGTGTCAACAAAAGAGAAATCATGGCGCAGCGCCGTCTACCTGGAGGTCATCAACACGGTTCTTCCATCTCTGCGCTTCGATAATGTTCACGAACCCGCCTACAAAGAACTTAAGGATTCTCTGCCGAAGCATAAAAGCAAATATGCAGCCGGTAAGAAAATTATGATTCAGTGCGAAAATAAGACCGATCTAACCGAATCTCGGAAAATACTCGACGCGAAGGGATTTGGAACTGAACTGGTCGATGGCTGGGCTCATCGTTCGATCTCCCGGGATGTGTCCTGGGGAATTCCGCTACCCATTGATCTCGACCCGGAGATGGCAGGCAAGACTCTTTATGTTTGGCCTGATTCTCTTATAGCGCCAATTTCATTTTCTAAGGTCGCATTGCGCCAACAAGGGCGAGACCCTGAAATATCTGACCAGTTTTGGAAAGATCCTGGCGCTCGTATTTATCAATTTCTGGGTCAGGATAACGTTTTTTTCTACACGTTGATGCAAGGCGCAATGTGGTTAGGGACTCAAAAGGATCCTCTTAAGCTCCCGGAAAAAGGTGATTACACACTCACTGACGTATTCAGCGTTTTCCACTTGATGGTTGACGGCGACAAAATGAGTAAATCTCGCGGAAACTTCTATACAGGCGACCAGCTACTTGACGAGAAGAAATATACCGCCGATCAGATCCGCTATTTTGTTGCTCTTCTCAGTCTCCCTGAAAAGTCATCCAATTTTGATTTCGGAATGCTGTCAGAGCGCAATAAGTTTCTGGCGGGTCCCATGAACGCTGCCTTCGAAAAACCTATTTCTGCCTGCCACAGCAAATTTGACGGCAAAGTGCCAGCGGGCACCTTGAATCAAAAGGTCTTGGAAGAATCGACTAAGATGATCCAGCGGTACCTGAAGTCTATGGAGAAAGCTGAGTATTCGACTCTACTTTATGCGATCGAAAACTACGCGCGCTCTATTAACAGTATGTTCACCCAATTTAAGCCTCATGATGACCGCTTCCCGGAAGATCAACGCCGCGACGCCCTTTTCACGTGTTTCTATGTTCTTAAAAACATCATGATCATGCTTTATCCATTCGTCCCATCAACAATGGACAAAGTGAGGGAGTCACTCAATTTACCAAAAGATATATTCAAGGTTGATGAATTAGGCGTTCCCATTCAGGCAGGACATCAAATCGGACAAAAGCAGGAGTTTTTTCCTCCTGCAGAGTAAATTCATTAATTTGGGGACACTGAGCTTCCTCAGAAAAGTAGACACCAAGGATTTTTTGCTCTTGCACGGTAAATCTGAAATGTCATGACTGACACCTTGCCGCAATGAATTGGCGCACTCCACCCTGACTGCGAATAACCTCTAAAAACTTGGTGATACGTCCATATTTGTCAGAACTGAGAGACGCGGATTTTCGGTAGTCACATTCAATGGCCTGAATCTCAGCGTTTGAGAGCTCGCCGTCCTGCTCCAAGAGCCATGCCGCAATGAGGGCCGTCATTGCACCTGTTCGGTCTCGACCAGCCTCACAATGCATCAAAATTCTTTTACCAGATTCAATTTCTGAAAGGGCACTTTTAAAAAAAGCACATGAATCTTTGACCATGCCAGCCTGCGTTTCCCACGTGGACAAAAACTCTAAATCACTGAGCATCTCATGCTGAAACGTCCGACCAACTCTTAGCTCCTCATGATCGCGGCAATAGTAACGGCGATTTTCCGAATCGGAGTAATTCAGAGAATAAATAACATCTGGATCCCCGACACGGTCACAGGCCCACCCAGAAAAAAAACCCGAAGCGCGCCAAATTTTACCCTCTGGAAGAATCGCTTCGCCTGAGCACTCATTGATACTCGCGCCGGCATCGCGCAAATTGAGCTTGGAATCCAGAGCGCCTTCAATCTTGAAGGTAAGCGGCACCCCTTCCGTTATCAGAGTTGGGTAGTAAGCCCAAAGAAGAAACGAAAGGAGTGCCGTGACGCAAGAAAAAATAATAAGTCGAGATTTAAATTTCACGGCCAATAGACCCATCGGGATTAGCAAAGCTTCTGGGTGCGCAATAAACAACCGCACAATTTATAAAGCATTCGAGCGCCAACATTGGCGTCCCACTCTCCGCCCTCTTCCGAAGGAGCGACTTCCGTCAGATCAAAGCCAACCACACGTCGACCGCTAGCAGACAGCGCTTCTAGAATGTAACAAGCTTCATCGAAGGAGAGACCACCGGGCACTGGCGTACCGGTAGACGGACAATATGATGGATCAAGACCATCGATATCAAACGACACATAAACGTTTTCAGGAAGCGTGGCGATAATGTCCGCAGCTATGGATTTAAAGGTTTTTCCTTCCGCCTTTGCTTTAAATAAATCACGCCCATAAAAGCAAGTACCGCGACTACCCAATGACTCCATGAATGCACGTTCGTCACGACTATAATCTCGTATAGCGACCTGGGTGAGTTTTGTGACTTGAGGGTAACTAGTCATCACATTGTAAAAGATCGACGCATGACTATAGGTAAAGCCCTCGTATGCGCAGCGAAGATCGTGGTGAGCATCAAAATGAAGTACTCCAAAGCCGCCTTTGACAGTTTCCGCAAGGGCGTGAATGAGTCCTTGAGGACTTGAATGATCGCCACCCAGAACGCAAACAAACTTGCCCTTGGATAGCCAATGTTTTGCCGTCTTATAAACCGACTCGTTGACCTTGGCGCTGCATTCGTTGACAAACCTAAGATCATCATCGGCCTCTTCACGGAGCTCACAAGCTTCAATCACTCTCTGAGCAGCTTCTTTGGCCTTGTCATTGAGAGAGCGGATAATTGAGTCCTCCGGCAGAACGGTAATTCCTGCTCTAAATGCCTTTCCAAATGCGGCGTCCTCCATATCCAACTGATGACTGGCCGGAATCACCACATCTGGGCCTTTCGATGTGCCTGCGCCGTAAGAGGTGGTCGCCTCCCAGTGCACCGGAATCATTACGAGCTTCGCATCTTCAGGATTAACTGACACACCCAAAAAACCGGCATTAGCCGCTGGTGGCAGACCTTGCTCCAGCTCGGCCATCGCATCCTCAAACTTCATATACGTCTTCATCGTGTAATCCCATTTCTGCTCAATGCTGATTAAACAATCGTCCAGCGTGAGCTCGTCCATAACCATAATGCAAACTATGCCCTGTCGAGGGGTTGTATTGCGCTGCCTCAGGGTTTGCCTTTATGGCAGATGCTTTGACACGAGACAAGGCCTGTTCGCGAGTTATTTCAGGTTCATGGGCTAAAAGGAGAGCAAACAGCCCTGCGACATTAGGTGTAGCCGCTGACGTACCCCAAAATCCATTATGAAAATCTAGTTCCTCAAAATTTCCCTGGCCATCTTTGTTATATCCAGCCTCCCCAGGTCGATCTGTGGCAGGAATCCCATTTACGGTGCTCGTAGCAGACGGACCCAAAAGAGCCAAGCAGGGACCATAGGCAGAATTTGGAACTTTAACGTCATTGTGGTCAATCGAACTCACAGCAATGACATCCGGATGTGCAGAAATATCAGGAAAGGTCGCGCGGCAATCATTGACTCCCGAATTGTGCATAGCAAACAAAATGGGGGTACCCTTGCCTCCTCGACCTTGACGTGCAACACGAGCGAGAGCCTCACTGACAATATCCGTCTGAGGTGACTCCAGTGCGTAACCCCAGCTATTACTTAAAACCGTGGCTCCCATCGCTTGGGCATATCCGATTGCGCTCGCATCTTCGCTGACGCGACCGCTCACCACAACTGGCAAAACAATGCATTCGGGGCATACACCGGTGATTCCTATACCGTTGACACGAGCGCCAACAATTCCTGCAGTTGCCGTTCCGTGTTGAGGGGCCGCACCATAAATCAACTTGTTCGAGTTAGTTGAAAAATTCCAACCACTCACATCATCAATCAAGCCGTTACCGTCATCATCTTTTTTGTTTGCAGGTATTTCCCTCGGATTAATAAACCACGCTTCCGTCAAATCCCGGTGATTTTGCTCAAAACCAACGTCAAGAACCGCGACAATTGTGGACGGACTACCTCTTGTAA